>JAQSXM010000197.1 GCA_029256645.1 Sporomusa sp.
TGCTTATTGCCTGTAGCTGAGGCGGTAGATGGCCAGTCCCTGGCAGGCGGGGGAGTTTTTATTGCCCCAGGGGGAGAAAACATGTCAGTGCAGGCAGGACCTGATAGGAAAGTTCAGTTTAAACTAGATAAGGGTCCTTCTGTGCACGGCGTCCGTCCTGCCGCAGATGTGCTATTCAAGTCGGTTGCTCAAGGTTTCAAATCAGTGGGTGTGTTAGCCATAATACTAACAGGTATGGGCTGTGATGGACGGGATGGTGTCCGGGCTATGAAAGAAGAATGCAACTGTTATTGTATTCTTCAAAGTGAGCGTACTTGTGTGGTATATGGAATGCCGCATTGCGTTGCAGAGGCGGGCTTAGCCGATGAAACGGTTGATCTTACTAACATTTCCGCCCGCATTGTACAGATTGTTTTAGACGGAGGGGGATTACTATAAACTCTAATCTGTCTCCAGCAGAATTCGCTTTATTCCAGGAGTATATAAAGGAACAATGTGGAATCGATTTCAATGAAGACAAATCCTACTTAATCGAAAGCCGGCTTTCAAAATTTTTAATTAAGTTTGAATTGGCCAGCTTTGAAGAGCTATACCGGATGCTTAATAAACAACAAGATGCAGGCTTGGCTGAGAAAATAATTGATGCAATAACTACGAATGAAACGCTTTGGTTCCGGGATAAAACGCCGTGGATAACTTTAGAAGAAGTATTATTACCTGCATATATTAATGAGATTAGGAGCGGCCAGCGCTCCAAGGTGAGAATATGGAGTGCAGCGTGCTCCTCAGGGCAGGAACCATATTCTATAGCAATGTGCATTGATCGCTATCTTAAGCGTTCCCGGGTGCAGGACGTTACCTTAGCCCATTTTGAAATACTCGCCACTGATATATCTTCAACCGTCCTAACACTCGCCCGGATGGGTAAATATGATACAATCTCGATGTCTAGAGGTCTGGACCACGAATACCGGGATACCTACTTCCAGCAAGAGGGTAGGATTTGGAAGCTTGCCGAAGTGGTGAAAGACGCAGTGGCATTTCGGCAGTTTAATCTTCAAAATAGCTTCATTGGATTAGGAAAATTTGACGCAGTATTTTGCCGGTATGTTACAATTTATTTCTCTGAGAAATTCAAAAAAACGGTTTTTTCAAAAATTGCCAACAGTCTAACAGAACAAGGGGTACTCTTCATTGGGAATTCAGAGATATTTTTTGATTACAAAGAAAACTATGAAATGAGGCAGTACAAAAACGGGGCCTTTTTTAGGGTGAGGGGTGACTCTGAATGAAAATTTTATCAGTAGATGATTCAGCAATCATCAGGAAGATCATCTGTAGTGGGGTAGAACTGCTGGATTATGGGTTCATGGAAGCTGAGGATGGTCAGGAGGCTCTTCGTTTACTGGCACAGGAAGATGCTGCTGATATCGGTTTAATCCTTTTGGACTGGAATATGCCAGGTATGGGTGGTTTCGAATTTTTACAGAGAATAAAAAGTGATATTTCGTTAAGAGATATTCCTGTTATGATGGTTACAACCGAAAGTGAGAAGGCCTGTATTATCCAGGCAATACAGGCAGGCGCCATAAATTACCTGGTTAAACCGTTTTCTATTGAGGAATTGATGAAAAAAATATTAGAATGTACCGGGGAAGGGATATAGACATGGAAATAGCCAAGAATGACTTTCTTCAAAACTGCCTCTCCCGGGCTGTTATTGAGGTAATTGGTACAATCGCGGGCGTTGACTTTGTCCGGCATCCGGAAAGTACTCCCAAACAGCATAATAATTCAGGCGGACTGACCGGTGCTATGCTGGTTCACGGCGAAAGAAATGCGCTGCTTTCCATCACTCTGTCTAAGGGCGATGCCGCCGCTATCGTATCTGCTATGACTGGTGTAAATCAGTCAGGGCTGTCAGAGGCCGATTTATACGATGGTGTTGCGGAAATGGCAAATATGGTTGCCGGCAGGGCAAAAGCATTACTGTCGGGAACCGGTTATCACTATGCGATTACGGCTCCTTTTACTATAGTTGGTGAAAAACATTTTATAGTGTATAAGAAGCAGGCAGCGCAGGTCTCTATGAGCTTTACTGCCGGTGAAATGGTAATCCAGTTAGGGTTGGCTTATGTATAACAGACAGAATATAAAAAGCACGATTGAGCGGCTGCGGCTGGTCAACGTGCTTTTTTCTATTTCTGCAATATAAATGCTCAGAATCCTGAAAGTCTGTATGAATGCCTGGATAGCTTGGAATTATATGAAAGTAACGCTTTCTTAGTGCGTTCTAACTGGCTTATCAGCAAGTACTGCTAATTGCAAATAGGTTAAAGACAAGAATTGGAGTCTTAGAAGGGGGGCATATAACCTTGAGACATATTCGAAAAATGTTTGTACGCACCTTCATTGCCAATTCCTTTAACCGTGACCTGGTGGTGCTTGTTATTATCAGTGTAGCTATCGGGTCATTTTTAGGAAGTTTAGTATCAAGGGCTGCTAACTCATATTTTTCAGGAACCATTTCTACCCTTGTTGGCGATTACGGTGAGTTTGATGTTATTATTAATATCCGCGAAGAAATGAAAGCAGAGGGACGGGCTCAAGCCGAAAAGATTCTAGCGCAGGTATATCCAGGTGCTAAATTAAAGGAGGGGCCGACCTTAACCGGCTTAACCAGCTTTTTTGTTGGGCTTCCGGCTGAATATAAGACAAAACAAACCTATGAGGCGCTAGATACTACATTTGGCAGTGTTCCCGGCCGTTCCGGCATTAGTATTATGACTGAACCACGTGTTACCGTTAAGGGCGTGCCGGAGGGGGCAAGAAACATTATTATTGAGCAGATAATGCAAATAGAAGGGGTGTTATTTGCCTTTCGGGACGGCGGCTCAGTAACAGTAATTGTAGCAACCCTGGATAAATCAGCTTATGTCAATGACGAGGTTGAGAAGCTGCTTAAGCAGTATCAGTTGATAGAGATTGCTTTTCCTGTTGGCAGTGAGCCGGAAAATCCGATTCGGTTGGGTGAACAAATTGCTGAGGGTATCCGGGCCGATAAAGCGGTAGGTTTTGCAGAGAGTGTATCTGCCGATACCAAAAATGATGAAATGGTGTACCTGGTGAGTACCATGCTGGAGCTTAAGCGGTTTCTTTCAGCTTATATCACGCAGGTCACTATTACCCCAGCGGCGGGCATTAAATTTACACCCGGCGATGTAATCGCTTTTCAGGGATCGGCACCGAGCGAACCGGTAGCCGCTAATGTACCAGAGTCGGGAAATGTTCTGGTCCAAATAACTGAGGTTGGCGGCGATGGCTTGGCTAAAGGCATGATTACGCAGGGCGATGGTGCGCAAATGGCTAATAACCAGGGTTATGTAGTTATAAATAATACAGTAGGTGCTCAGGCCGGTACGGCGTCAATTCATAATCCGCGGCAGCAGTTAGGGAATGCCCTGAATGAAACAGCTAAACTTGTTGGGCAAATTCCGGGTTTTGCTCAGGATGCCCAGCAGATGACTACCGTTGCCAGCAGCGCCCTCAACAGCTACGGCAGCAGCCTTGCTGCCATTGAGCAGACCCTGGTAAGTCTGGAGGGGGCCGGCGCAACCATTCAGTCTGCGACTAGCGGTCTGGCCAATATTAACACCAGCGGTATTCAGGCCCAGCTTGATAATTCCTCGCGTGCTCTAGGTGGTCTTGTAGGGACATTTCAAGTGATTAAGGTGATAAATCCCGATATTGCCACTTCAATTAATGAGTTGACAACTACGCAGCAAAACCTGGATAATCTCCGCTCAGGCTTAAGCCAATTAGACAATGTGGCCGCCAATGCCCGCCAGGCGCGTTCGGCGATTGATAATATAGTAGCCAACGGACATAATACTATAGCCACTTTACGTGCCTTTGACGTCGATAACGCCAGGCAGACGTTAAACAGTGCCAGTACCCATCTGGCTCAGGTTCAACAGTTTAATACTCCCTTGATTGCGACGCAATTACAGGTGCTGGGATCAGCTATTCCCAATCTGCGGGATGATGAAATTAGCCGCTCGATACAGCTTCTGGATAAGGTTATTGCCGGACAGGTAAGCCCCAGTCAGCGAATTCAGATCTTAACAAATGGCAATATCAGCCCTGATTTTGTTGCACCTGTTATCTATCGTGAAGTGGGGCATAGTAACCTCTCCTTATATAAGTCCGAGCTGGGGGTTGTCGAGCCTGATCCCCGGGCTGAAGTTATGACAATTCTGACCCAGGTCAAAGCCATTCTTGCCGGTATGATTGCGCTCATTGCCGCAATCTTATTCTTAGTGCTTGACCATACGGCCATCATGTCGGTCATTCGCCGAAACCGCTCAGTGAATAAAGTGCAGGCCAAAGGGTGGCGCCGGTTTTTTCAAAGTATAAAAAATACCCTCACTGCACCTGAGTGTTTGTACGGTATGGCGATTGGCGCCACGCTGCTTACCGCTATGTTTATCCTGGCTGGTGGAGGCATTCCCTATCTGCCCTGGATTGGAGTACCGTTTCTGGGGGCCTTGTTTGGGCTGATTGTAGCTAATAATACAGAGAAGATAAGTCCGGTTTCTATCGATGAGGTGACTGCAGGAGAAGCACTGGGGTTGTCATTTGATGAAGTTATGCGGGAGATTGTCATTCCCAATGGTCGCCCTGGCCTCTTGCAAAAACTTAACCGGCGGAAAATGAAATTTAAATAAGCGGAGAGATGGGCATGCTTGTTATCCAAAATCTCTATAAACAATTTGGTAGCCTGGTGGCTATAAATGATGTTAATCTTACTGTTAATAAAGGGAAGACAGTGGTGCTCATGGGGCCGTCAGGCTGTGGCAAGTCAACCACTATTCGTGCGATTAACCGGCTGGTAGAGCCTGACCGTGGCTCTATCATGCTGAGTGGTGCTAATATCCTGACAATGCAACCCGATGAACTGCGTGATATTCGTAAGCGCATCGGCTTTGTGTTTCAGCATTTTAATCTTATTAGCCGGTTAACCACCGCTGAGAATGTCATGTTAGGTTTAGTTATGAGCGGTATGAATAAAGAATTAGCCAGGGACAAAGCAATTGAGTCCCTGAGTAAAGTTGGGTTGGAGAATCATCTGGAGCATCGGCCCAATGAATTATCCGGCGGACAGCAACAACGTGTTGGCATTGCCAGGGCTCTGGCTTATGAACCTGAGCTTATGCTCTGGGACGAGCCAACCGCTTCACTGGATCCAATCCTGGTGCGAGAGGTATTGATTGTTATGGAGGAGCTAGCCCGCTATCGAGCCAGTACTATGCTTGTGGTAACCCATGAACTGCCTTTTGCCCTGCGTGTCGCCGATGAAATCGTCCTGATGGATGAAGGGTGCATTGTCGAGGTTGGTGCCCCCTCACAGGTTTTTGTTAATCCTGCTTCAGATATCGGGAAGAAATATAAAGAATTAATTGAATACCAAATGAATACCAGTGCCCAAAGCCTGTCGGGAAATCGCATTGAATAGGTAAAAAAGCACCATGAACAATTTAGTTCATGGTGCTTTTTTACCTTTAAGAGGTTGGTGTTTCTAAATGAATGCTGCCTGCCGGTGCACCAAATAGGGTTTCTATTAGCTTCCCGGCAATCGCCAGCTTATTTTTTATGATTGTTGGGTCTGATTCATGCCCGAATTCTGTGGGCGAAGTGGCTTCCAGCAAGGCAGCTATAATACCGGCAAAGAAAGATAGGGTCTCGTCTATATGGGTAACCTGGGTTACCCCTTCCTGATTGCCCTGTTCCAGAATGCTTTTAAACAGCGGGGCGGCAATTACCTGAAGTTGGCGCCAGACTTTGTTGATCAATTCACCCTGTTTTTCTTTATATAAAACGGTAGCAATCAGCCCTGGTTCACCCGAGTAACACAGTTTATAGAAATGACTGATAAGCAATTGTAATTTTTCCAAAACGGTTGCATTTTCAAGATGACAAGACTGAATATGGTTTACCATATTTTTGGCATAACGGGCAAAGATGGCTTCAAGAAGGGCTTCTTTCGAAGGAAAGTAGTAATAAAAAGTACCTTGTGCTACATTAACTCTTTTGACAATATCCTGGACTGTAGTTTTTTCATAACCTGCAGACAGGAATAACTCCAGAGCTGTATCCATTAATTCAGCCTGGCGTACATGGGGATCTTTGGTAATTCTGGCAATCGGAAAACACCTCGCTTGTACTGACTAATGTCAGTTTAAATTGTAAATTAAAACAATTCTGTTGTCAATGAGGCTTGCCATGAAAAACTTGTTTACTTCCCGATGGTTAACGGTAGTATATACCTTAAGCAGAGCAATGACAGGGGTGATAGGAGATTGCCAAATAACCGGTAGCTGAGTTTTTCTGAATCGTGCAGTCGATTTCATACACATCGCGAATCAATTGCGGGGTTATAATTTTGTTTGGCGGTCCGTAAGTAACAATTGCTCCGTCTTTCATGACATACAACTTGTCACAATACATAGCCGCCAGGCTGAGATCATGCAAAGCGGCAAGTACGCCGATGCCAAGTGACTTTACTATAGAAAGCAGTTG
>JAQSXM010000198.1 GCA_029256645.1 Sporomusa sp.
TTGTCAGCCCTAATCCAGTGAATACTGACGGTCTATTTTCCGCAACCCTTCGTTGTCGTCAGTCAGCATACGTCCGGTATGCCTCCCTCCTCCGCCTTGGTTTGCGAAAAATATCCTCGCCATTATTCTACCGTTTTAGAGCTAACAAGGTACTAGTACAAAGCGCAAGGGAGGCATATAAATGGTAAATATTCTTCTTAAAGGTGGCGATGTACTCTGCGCCGATGGCCAAGTACGCCAAACCGATATTGCTATTACTGGCTCAGTCATTACGCAAATCGGTATTGTCACTGATCATGCTGAACGGATCATTAACTGCCAGGATAAGCTCATAATTCCTGGTTTTGTCAATACCCATACCCATGCAGCTATGTCACTGTTTCGAAGCTATGCAGATGATATGATGCTTATGGACTGGCTAAAAACAAAGATTTGGCCTGCCGAGGAGAACCTGACAGCAGAGGATGTGTATTGGGGATCACTTTTAGCAATCGCAGAAATGCTCAAAACAGGCACAACCTGTTTTGCAGACATGTACTTTTTTATGCCTGAAGTCGCTAAAGCGGTGGCAGAGAGCGGTATTCGCGCCGTATTGTCACGCGGTATGGCTGGAGTTGCACCTACAGCCAATCAGGCATTGGCTGAAAGCGAAAACTTTTACAAAGAATGGCATTTGGCCGCTAATGGCAGAATTACGGTTATGCTCGGACCACACGCACCCTATACATGCCCACCTGATTATCTTAAGAAAGTAACCGCTTTAGCTGAAAAATTAGGCTCCCAAATACATATACATTTATCTGAAACTGCTGGCGAGGTAGCTGATTGTCAAAAACAATATGGGAAATCGCCTATCGCTTTAATGGAAGAGCTAGGCGTCCTGGATCATGGTGTTTTAGCTGCACACTGCGTTCACGTATCGCCTGACGATATTGCGATTATGAAGAATAAGAACGTACGAGTGGCTCACAATCCGGGCAGTAATATGAAATTAGCCAGTGGCGTCGCTCCAATACCCGACATGCTTAATGCGGGGATTTGTGTTGGGCTGGGGACTGATGGCGCAGCAAGCAATAATAACCTGGATATGCTTGAAGAGTTACGTTTAGCTGCAATGCTACACAAGGTTCATCGCCTTGACCCGTTGGCTATTCCTGCTAAAACAGCAGTAGATATGGCTACTTCTCAAGGCGCTAATGCCTTAGGCCTAAACAAAGCAACTGGTAAATTGGAGGTCACTTACAAAGCGGACATAACTGTCTTTGATATGCAGGAGCCACATTGGCATCCGCGCCACGACCGCTTATCCCTTTTGACTTATGCCGCCGGTGCGCGTGATGTCCATACTGTAATTGTCGATGGTAAAGTACTGCTGGATAATCGTCAATTGACTACAATAGACCAGGAACGTCTTATTGCCGAAGCTGACCGGAGAGGTATGCGTTTAGTAAGTCAGACCAATTTGAAATAAAATTATTTTTTTTGCCTCTTAGCCAACAGGAATTGCCTTATTTATATTGAATATTAAAATTAACCGCGTTTGTCCAGGTCTCATTAAGTAAGGCGATATTGGAGGGGCAACATGTTTGATCAATCCGAGCGTATGCAGGCCTTAACATCAGCCATTTTTACGCAAGTTGATGATATGCGCAAGACCGAAATTGCCGCTGGTAAAGACGTTATTACCCTAAGTATTGGCAGTCCTGATATGGCACCAGCGCCACATATTGTTGAAGCACTGAAAGATTCTGTCGATTGCTGCTTTAACTACGGATACACTTTATCCAAAGGAGTGCCTGATCTCTTAAGCGCCATCGCTGGCTGGTACAATACTAAATTCGGTGTTAAACTAAACCCGGAAACGGAAATCCACTCACTGATTGGGTCACAAGATGGTTTAGCGCACATATCATTATGTTTGATAAACCCTGGTGATGTGGTACTTATTCCAGATCCAGGCTATCCAATTTTCAGTGCCGGTCCGCTTATTGCCGGTGCTGAGCTCTATAAAATGCCGCTGACGCCGGAAAATAACTATCTGCCAGACTTAGCAGCCATTGATGAAACCATATTAAAGCGGGCCAAAATCATGATATTAAATTATCCTAATAATCCACTGGCGGCTACAGCACCCCGGAGCTTTCTGGAACAGGTAGTGGCGTTTGCCAAACACTATAACATTCTTGTCTGTTATGATTTTGCCTACAGTGACCTGGTATTTGACGATTACCGTCCTGATAGTTTTTTGTCCATTCCCGGTGCAAAGGATATCGCAATAGAATTTAATTCTCTTTCTAAAACCTATAATATGGCGGGTTGCCGAGTTGGTTATGTTGTAGGTAATGCCCACATAGTATCTCTTCTCGGGCGTTTAAAATCCAATTTCGACTATGGTATTTTTTATCCGCTCCAGCAAGCTGCCATAGCTGCCCTGACCGGTTCTCAGAATTGTGTTGCTGAGACCGCTGCAGCCTATCAGAGACGCCGTGATATTATTGTTGACGGTTTCTCGGAGATAGGTTGGGTTGCAGACCGTCCTAAGGCTTCAATGTATGTGTGGGCGCCGGTTCCCACTAAGCAGTCCTCCTATGACTTCACAGTCTCACTGTTAAAAAATACCGGGGTAGCTGTTATTCCCGGCAGCGCTTTTGGTGCTTGCGGTGAAGGCTATGTACGCATAGCGTTGGTTCAGCCTGAACAAAGGCTGTCTGAAGCTGTAACTAGAATAAGAAAGTGGCTAAAACCATAATAAATAGGGGGATTCTGGGATGAGGGCATTGAATTTTTATTCGTCTAACTATCACAGCCAATTAGTTTGTCGCCGCAAAATATGTACGATTAGGCTTGGGGATAAGACCAATAAATATTCAGAAGGCGATATCGTATGGGTAACTGTAGGCAAACGCTTTTCCCAAAAGAAACGAATCTTTACTGCAGCTATTGACCGTGTTTTGGTAAAACCGATTTCCCAATTGACTCTCCATGATTTGCAGGGAGAGAATCCGGATCTTACCAGTATCGATGAACTATTGGTTTTTTTGCAGTCTATCTATAATAAAACCTTAACCAATAGTGATATTGTAACTGTAGTATATTTTTCGGAGATTATTGAATAGCTGGTATAATATAATTTAATATAAAAGGAGTGCATTTTTTATGTCTAAATCAATTCCTGTAGGTATTTCAGCCCGTCACTTGCATGTATCCCGTGAGCATCTTGATATCTTATTTGGTGTGGGATATCAACTCACTGTTAAAAAGGATCTGTCTCAACCTGGTCAGTTTGCTTGTGAAGAGCAAGTTGATCTAGTTACTGAAAAGGGTTCTTTTAAAAAAGTACGTATACTTGGCCCAGAGCGTAAACAAACTCAAATTGAAATTGCTCTGACTGATGCGCTTAAGCTCGGTATTAATCCACCAGTGCGTGATTCCGGCGATTTAAAAGGGTCACCTGGATTGACCCTTGTTGGCCCTAAAGGCGAAGTAAAACTGGAGGAAGGCGTTATTGCTGCTTGCCGCCATATTCATATGACTACTGCCGATGCAGCTGAATTAGGTTTAAAGGATAAAGATGTTGTACAAGTCCGCTGTACTGGCGAGCGAGGCCTCATTTATGATAACGTTTTAGCAAGGGTAAGTGACAGCTTTAAGCTCGAATGTCACCTAGACACAGATGAAGGAAACGCTGCCAAGATTAATACCGGCAATACGGTGGAAATTGTAAAATAGAAATAATTTTTATTAATTTAACCCCGTGTTGTAGGACATGGGGTTGACTTTTTGTATACTGGATATAATGTCCCTATACATGTTAAGGAGGGAACTATAGTGCCAAAACCATTTTTCAACGAAGAGCGTTGTAAAGGATGCGAATTATGTACAGTAGCATGTCCTCACAAAATTGTAGTTCTTGCTAACAGGTTTAACAGCAAAGGTTACCGGCCAGCTACTTGTATCGACGAGACTAAATGTGTTGGATGTGCACTCTGTGCCAAGACCTGCCCGGATATTGTCATTGAGATTCATAAGGACAAAGGAGAGTGATTCTAATGGCAGAAAAGATATTAATGAAAGGCAATGAGGCTATTGGTGAAGCTGCTATTGTTGCCGGGTGCCGGCACTATTTTGGCTATCCAATAACACCGCAAACAGAACTGACTGAATATATGTCCAAACGCATGCCGCAAATTAATGGCGTATTTCTACAGGCAGAAAGTGAAGTTGCTGCTATTAACATGGTATATGGTGCCGCAGGTGCCGGTGCCAGGGTAATGACCTCATCTTCAAGCCCTGGAATAAGCCTCAAAATGGAAGGAATCTCTTACATTGCCGGTGCCGAGCTTCCGAGTGTTATTGTAAATATAATGCGCGGTGGCCCAGGTTTAGGAGGAATTCAACCAGCTCAGTCAGATTACTTTCAAGCGACTAAAGGGGGCGGGCATGGCGACTACCGCACCATAGTGCTTGCACCTAACTCAGTCCAGGAAATGGTTGATACAACAATCCTGGCATTTGATCTTGCAGATAGATATCGCACACCTGTCATGCTGTTAGGTGATGGGGCATTGGGCCAAATGATGGAACCGGTAGAATTTAATCCTCCCAATACTAAACCAATTGCCAAACCATGGGCTGCAACAGGCCTCAGAGGGCGTACTGAACCTAATATTGTTAATTCACTTCATCTTCAGCCTGAGAAGTTGGAATTACACAATATCCATCTGCAAAAAAAATACGCCGAAATTACCGCTAATGAAGTACGATATGAAGAATTGTATACAGATGACGCAGAGCTTATAGTTGTAGCCTATGGCATCACCTCACGTATTGCTCGCTCGTCCCTCGAAAAAGCGCGTAGTGAAGGCCTGAAGGTTGGTATGTTGCGACCGATTACACTATGGCCATTCCCTGAAAAACCACTTGCCGCATTAGCTGCTGGCAAGGCCTCGGCTTTTCTTACCCTTGAGCTCAGCGCTGGCCAAATGATCGAAGATGTACGGTTAGCGGTTAATGGAGCTAAACCAGTGCATTTCTATGGCCGCTCAGGTGGTATGATCCCTAGCACCAAGGAAGTATATGAGCAGATTGCCAATATATTCAAAGGGAAGGAGGGAAGATAACCATGTCGGAGAAAATATTTTCCAGGCCCAAAGGGCTAAAAGATGTTCCCTTTCATTACTGCCCAGGCTGCCATCACGGCATAATTCACCGTCTGGTTGCCGAAGTACTTGATGAACTTGATGTACGGGATAAAGCAATAGGTGTAGCTCCTGTTGGCTGCTCAGTACTGGCTTACGAATATTTTAACTTTGATGCATTTGAAGCTGCCCATGGCCGAGCACCAGCTGTAGCTACCGGTGTAAAGCGGGTTCATCCTGATGCTGTTGTTTTTACTTATCAAGGGGATGGCGATTTAGCAGCAATTGGTTGTGCTGAGATTGTCCATGCAGCTGCCAGAGGTGAGAAGATCACTACTATTTTCGTCAATAATGCGATCTATGGTATGACTGGCGGTCAAATGGCTCCAACAACCTTGATCGGGCAAGTTACTAACACTTCACCTTATGGTCGAAGCGCCGAATCAACCGGATATCCAATTAAGGTTTCAGAGATGTTAGCCACCCTTGAAGGTGCCAAATTCATTGCCCGCGTAGCCATCAATACTCCTGGCAACATGGCTAAAGCCAAGGCAGCAATCAAGAAAGCTTTTCAATTGCAAATAAGCGGGGAAGGCTTTGGCTTAGTTGAAATATTATCAACATGTCCGACTAACTGGGGTATGAGTCCGATTGAGGCTGCTAAATGGCTTGAAGAAGACATGATTCCCTATTACCCGTTAGGTGTCTATAAAACATCGGAGGGGGTAATGAAATGACCCATGAAATAATCATGGCGGGTTTTGGCGGGCAAGGCGTAATGCTTATGGGCCAACTATTAACCTATGCCGGTATGATTGATAACAAGCAAGTATCATGGATTCCATCATATGGACCTGAGATGAGGGGTGGTACAGCAAACTGCTCAGTGATTATTTCTGGTGAACCTATTGGTGCACCGATTGTTTCTGAGCCTAACCTGGTTATTGCCATGAATTTACCATCACTTGATAAATTTGAACCACAGCTACAATCAGGCGGCATACTTATTATCAATAGTTCACTCATTGAACGGGGGGCAGACCGTACCGACGTTACAGCTTACCAGGTCCCAGCCAATGAGATCGCCGCTGAAATTGGCAACACTAAAACAGCCAATATGGTTATGCTCGGTGCGATCATTGGTGCAGCTGAAGTAGTATCAACTGATGCTGTGTTGAAGGCCTTTGCCAAAATGTTTGCTAAAAAGCCGGAACTAGTGGCAATTAACGAAATCGCTATCCGTCGTGGTATAAAATATATAAAAGACGGCAACTAGACTACTAGACTATAGGAACTGCCTGGAGATAACTAGGCAGTTCTTTATTTGAGAATTAATTTACAAAATTAAGGGGAAGGATTTTTAGATGAAAGTAGCGAACTTTTATTAAATATTCAATTATCGTTAGCGC
>JAQSXM010000199.1 GCA_029256645.1 Sporomusa sp.
CTGCTGCATAGGCACTCCCCCCGCAGTAGATAGTAATATACATTTACTCTCTAAAATATTCTGCCTAACTATTTAAATTCCTGCCGAAAATATGGTAAGTAAAGAATTTTATTCAACTATTTCCCCGAAAAGCCCGTCTTTCTGTATATGCCTGAGCATCACTGGTTCCATCTTTCCAATATTATCCTGACCACCAGCTGCGTAAACACGCAGATAGTTTCCCGATAATCCTGAAATCAACCCTTTATTTTCGTTATTCTCAAATAATATCTCAAGTTTTTGATTGATAAACGACTGGTAAAATTCTATCGTTTGCCTGTCGGCGATCTGTTGCAAACGCTGGACCCGCCGTTTTTTTTCCGCTTCACTTACTTGCCCGGCAAATCCCGCCGCCGGCGTTCCCGTCCGTAGCGAGTAAGGGAATACATGTATTTTGGCAAACGCCATTGTATTGATAAAAGCCAGCGTACTATCGAACATTTCTTCTGTTTCACCAGGAAAGCCCACAATGATGTCAGTCGTGATGGCAATTGCCGGTACCCTGGCTTTTATTCCATTAATTAAATTACGGTACTCAGCAGTGGTATAATGCCTGTTCATAGCCTTTAAAACCCGGTCATCGCCAGATTGCAGCGGCAAATGAAGATGCGGACAAAGACGCTGATCTATTTGTATTAAAGCTATTAGGCTGTCTGGTACCTCTACTGACTCAAGTGAACCTAACCGGAGACGTATTAGTCCTGTATTGCCGGCAGTTAACACAGTTTTTACAGCATCCACAAGGGTGATTTCTCTCTCTGAACCGGAAAGATCACGGCCAAAAGCACCTAGATGAATACCCGTAAGAACAATCTCAGTAAACCCTGCTGCCACCAATTTTTCAGTCTCAGCCGCAATACTGGCAAGTGGCCTGGAGCGCAAGGGACCACGGGCATAAGGAATAATGCAATAGGTGCAAAAATTAGTACAGCCTTCCTGAATCTTAAGAAATGCTCTTGTCCTGCCCGGTTTGGAAAAGAGCGGTATATCCTCAAACTCCTTAGCCTGCATGATATCAGTAACGGCATTAACCTGGGTTGTACGATTATTGGCAGCAGCAGCCTCTACCAGTTCGACAATTCGTGCACGATCCTGGGTACCCACAATAACGTCAACGCCAGGGATTCGCGCTACCTGCTCAGGTGAAACCTGAGAGTAGCAGCCGGCAACGGCGATAATTGCAGCACCATTCTGACGGCCAGCCCGTCGAATGAGCTGGCGGGATTTTTTCTCACCCAGATTAGTGACCGAACAGGTATTAATAACATAGACATCAGCCTGTTCGTCAAACCCCACTATCTTGTAACCCTTACTTTTAAAAAGACCTTCCATTACTTCAGTCTCAAACTGATTTACTTTACAGCCCAGCGTTGTAAATGCCACTTGTGCCATAGTTAGCCTCCTAAATCGCCGCACTCGTACATAACAGCAGCAAGCGACGCTACCGCGGCTGTCTCGGTACGCATAATCCTCGGCCCCATTGTAACAATGCTAACATTGTTTTGCTGGCATAAGTCAACCTCAGTAGAGCTAAAGCCCCCTTCCGGACCGATAAAGAGCAGATAAGTTTGCTGACCAGCTGTTTTCAGCACCTGCTTTAATCCCAGTGAAGCTTGTCCTTCATATAGCATTATTTTATTCGCAGAGGTTAATTCCGGGTAACCAAACACATCAGCAAGGCGGGTCACAGGAAAAATCTTAGGAATATAACTCCTACCGCACTGTTTGGCTGCCTCATGGGCTATTTTTTGCCATCGAGCTAACTTATCTGCTTGTTTTGCTAAATCATATCTGACTATGCAATGCTCAGTAATTGCAGGGATTACACCATATACGCCAAGTTCTACTGCCTTTTGGACAATAAAATCCATTTTTTCGCCTTTGCCTAACCCTTGTACCAACCAGACTTCAATTGGCGGTTCAGTATAATCATCAATAAATTCAAGTAATCTGAGTTGAACGGCACTGGGAGTAATCCCGGTGATTTCAGCATTACCGGTTTTGCCATCCCGGTCGGCTATTAATAGAGTGTCACCAATGACCATTCTAAGCACCAACGCAATATGCCGGGCATCAGCGCCATCAATAATCATAGCGTCACTAATAGGTGTATTTATAAAGAAATGGCGCATCTAAGCGCCTCCTTAATGGCTGCCGCTGCCGGCAACAATAGCCACCCAGCCGCCTTCTTCGATAACTTTATCAATAACAAACTCGCTATCAATAAGGGCTGCAGTAACATCGCCTAACCGTTCAGCAATAATACCACTCGCAATAAAGATGCCATTATCGACCAGCCGCCCCCGGACATCAGGCAGCATTTTAATAATTATATCTGCAATGATGTTAGCAACTATCACATCGGCCTTGCCGTCTACACCTGTCAAAAGGTCACCCTGAGTAATCTCAACAGTTGCAGTGACATTGTTAAATACAATATTCTCTTTGGCAACTCGAACAGCTACCGGGTCAAGGTCAACTGCCCGTACCCTGGCTGCACCTAATTTAGCAGCAGCAACCGACAAAATTCCTGAACCGGTACCGACATCAAACACAATATCATCAGACTTAATAACGTCTTCTAAACAACGCACACACATAGCCGTAGTCTGATGGGTACCTGTACCAAAGGCCATGCCAGGGTCCAGTTCAATAACAATGTCCCCTTCAGATGGCAAATAAGCTTCCCAGGACGGTTTAATTACAATATGCTCACTCACACGCACCGGATGAAAGTACTCTTTCCAGGATGAAGCCCAGTCCTCTTCCTGCACTTCCCGGCAGTTAATGCAACCGCGGCCTTTATCAAGATTATGTTCATGCAGACGGTTTACACGCTCCTCGAATAGACGCAGCTTGTCGTCCAAGAGCTCATCAACCGGCAAATAAGATTTGATAGTTACAACCTCGGTGTTAAGTTCCTCGGGGATGTCGCAATAATCCCAGCTCCCAGACCGACGGTAAGCATTAACCAATTCAGGATCTTCTATCACGACCCCGCTAGCGCCCAAGTCATGAAAAATATCAGCTACAGCTTCCGTAGCTTCATGGGAGGTTTGAATGCTGATTTCAGCCCATTTCATGCGCCATCGCCCCTTAAACTTCAATTATAAGATATATATATACTGAATCCAATAAGATTTAACAGGCATGATATTAGTAAAAGCAGCATCAAGTGCCAGCTAGGACACTACTAAGATCATGTTGAAAAGTTTTTATTGGATTTTATATAGCCCCAAAGGCATCCTTGAATTTTTTAAAAAATCCTTTTTCCTCAGATGTAGGATCGGCGCCACCGGCTTTAGCAAACTCCTGCAAGAGCTCTTTTTGGCGATCAGTCAGTTTCTTAGGGGTTATAATCTTAACGCGTACATGCTGATCACCCCGGCCATGCCCACGCAAATGAGCTATCCCCTTATCTCTAATCCTGAACACAGTGCCTGTTTGCGTACCTTCAGGTATTTTAAGCTTGACCTTGCCGTCAAGGGTAGGAACTTCGATTTCATCGCCCAGTGTAGCCTGAACAAAGTTGATCGGCACCTCGCAAATAACGTCATTTCCTTCGCGTGTAAACAGTTTATGCTGTTTTACGAAAAGATAAACATACAAATCCCCGGGTGGACCACCCCGTTGTCCAGCTTCCCCTTCATGTGCAACTCTAAGTCTTGATCCATTGTCAACCCCAGCTGGAATTTTAATTTTGATTTTACGCTTAACACGAATTTTTCCCCGCCCATTACATTCTTTACACGGGGTTTTAATAATCTTCCCTTCTCCACGGCAGCGCTCACAGGCTCTGACATTGACCATACGGCCAAAAGGAGTATTCTGAGTTACCTGAACCTGGCCTGTGCCCCGACAGTCAGGACAAGTTTCGGGATGTGTTCCTGGTGCCGAACCTGACCCTTGGCAGTCGCCGCAGTCTTCAGTACGCGGCACTTGAATCTCAGTTTCTAAACCAAAAGCAGCTTCCTCAAAGCTTATCTCCATGTCATACCGTAAATCAGGTCCCCGTTCAGGCCCCGCATTCCGACCACCGCTAAACCCAAATCCTGCTTGACCAAAGAACATGTCAAATATATCCGAGAAGCCGCCGGCACCAGCACCGCTAAAACCGCCGCCACCATTAGCGGCATCGAACGCAGCATGACCATATTGGTCATACTGCGCCCGGCGTTCGGCATTTGATAGAATTTCATAAGCTTCATTGACTTCTTTAAATTTTTCCTCGGCGTCCTTGGGTTCATCACGGTTTACATCAGGATGGTACTTGCGGGCCAATTTACGATACGCCTTTTTTAACTCATCATCAGACGCCGTTTTGGCTACACCCAGCACTTCATAATAGTCTCGCTTACTCACTTCACACCATCCCAAAACAATTTATTTCTTCTCGTCGTCCATTACTTTATACTCAGCGTCAACTACTTTATCATCCTGTGGAGCACCTTGCTGGCCCTGCGGGGCATCTTGGGCACCTTCAGCCTGAGCATTCGCCTGATACATAGCTGTCGACAATTCATAAAGAGGTTTAGTCAGTTCTTCAGTATCAGCCTTAATTGCCTCAAGATCACTGCCTTTTAATGTTTCCTTGAGCTTATCTGCCGCTTGCTGAACCTTTTCTACCAGAGCTTTGTCGGCTTTATCGCCAAACTCTTTAATGGTCTTCTCTGCATTATATACCAAAGAATCGGCATTGTTGCGCACTTCAACCTCTTCTTTACGCTTTTTATCTTCGGCAGCATGAGATTCGGCTTCTTTTACCATTCTCTCTACCTCATTCTTATCCAGACCACCGGAAGAAGTAATAGTAATCTTTTGCTCCTTACCTGTTCCTAAATCCTTGGCAGATACATGCACAATACCATTAGCGTCAATGTCAAAGCTTACTTCAATGCGCGGTACGCCGCGGGGAGCAGGCGGGATACCTGAAAGTTCAAAGCGTCCCAGCGTCTTATTATATGAAGCCATTTCACGCTCACCCTGCAATACGTGAATATCAACAGACGGTTGGTTATCAGCAGCAGTCGAGAAAGTTTGGCTCTTGGAACTAGGAATGGTAGTGTTACGTTCAATAATTTTAGTAAATACCCCACCCAGAGTTTCAATACCCAGGGACAGTGGTGTAACATCCAGGAGCAATACATCCTTTACTTCGCCGACAAGTACACCTGCTTGAATGGCAGCACCAACAGCTACACACTCGTCCGGGTTAACACCTTTATGGGGCTCTTTGCCCAAAGATTTTTTAATCGCTTCCTGGACAGCAGGAATCCGGGTGGAACCACCGACAAGAATAACTCTGTCAATATCTTTTGCTGATAATCCGGCATCGCTCAAAGCCTGGCGGGTTGGTCCCATAGTGGATTCTACAAGATCAGCAGTCAATTCTTCAAATTTAGCACGAGTCAGGCTGATGTCAAGGTGTTTGGGACCAGTTTGATCAGCAGTGATAAATGGTAAATTAATATTAGAAGTAAGTACACCTGACAATTCAATCTTTGCCTTTTCAGCCGCTTCACGCAGGCGCTGCATAGCCATACGATCGTTTGCCAGGTCGATACCCTGTTCTTTTTTAAACTCGGCTACCAGCCAATTCATGACCCGTTCGTCAAAATCATCGCCGCCCAGACGGTTATTGCCGCTAGTGGCCTTAACCTCAAATACACCATCACCCAACTCAAGGATGGACACATCGAAAGTACCGCCACCCAAGTCAAATACCAATATAGTATGGTCATTACCTTTATCCATGCCATAGGCCAAAGCAGCAGCCGTAGGCTCATTAATAATCCGGAGTACCTCTAATCCGGCGATTGCACCGGCATCTTTGGTAGCCTGACGCTGGCTGTCGGAAAAATATGCAGGAACAGTAATTACCGCCTGGGTAACTTTTTCACCCAGATATGCTTCAGCATCTGATTTAAGTTTTTGCAGAATCATCGCTGAAATCTCTTGTGGAGTATAGTCCTTACCATCAATATTTACCTTGTAAGTAGTTCCCATGTGACGCTTGATTGAACTAACTGTGCCATCAGGATTGGATACTGCCTGCCGTTTCGCAATTTGACCAACTAAGCGCTCACCATTTTTCGAAAAACCTACCACTGAAGGAGTAATACGACTGCCTTCCGGGTTAGGAATAACAATAGGCTCGCCGCCTTCCATTACTGCCACTACTGAGTTAGTAGTACCAAGATCAATACCAATTACTTTTGCCATTGTACATTTCCTCCTTAAATAAACTGCTTATTAACTGTTAGCTACTACTTTTACCATACTGGGACGGATTACCCGGCCATTTACTTTGTAACCTTTTTGCAGCTCTTCAACTACCATGCCATCAGGCTGACTGCTATCCTCTACCCGCATTACAGCCTCATGCTGACTCGGATCAAATACATTTCCTATAGCAGCAACAGGTTCTACACCTAATTGGCAAAGAGCATTGTTCAACTGACGGTAGATCATTTGTATTCCAGTTGCCAAGGTATCAACATCAG
>JAQSXM010000200.1 GCA_029256645.1 Sporomusa sp.
TATCAAACCACCCGGATTTACCTCGCTTGATTATTATCCGCTATTGCCGTGGTTAGGCATCATCCTCTTCGGCATGGCCATTGGGAAACTGTTGTATCCTGACAAACAATCATTGTGCCCTTCAGCGGCTAACCACCCACCAGTCCGCTGGCTTAGCTGGCTGGGCCGCCGGTCACTCTTCATCTATCTTATGCATCAGCCAGTCATATTGGCAATCCTCTATATAATAAACCCAAAATGACTCAGAAGAACCGTCCCCTTGAGTCATTTATGGGGTACCCATGAGCATTTTGTCAATGGCCTGGGCAGCTTTTTTTCCTGCTCCCATTGCCAGTATTACCGTGGCTGCTCCGGTAACGGCGTCGCCGCCGGCGTAGACGCGCTCACGGTTAGTGAGTCCGGTTGCTTCGTCAGCTACAATGCATTGCCATTTATTGATTTCAAGACCTTTGGTGGTTGAAGAAATGAGTGGATTCGGTGAAGTTCCAAGTGACATGATGACAGTATCTACTTCCATAACAAATCCAGAGTTAGGCACTTCAACAGGTTTTCTCCGGCCTGACGCGTCAGGCTCCCCCAGTTCCATTTTAATGCAGCGTAAGCCAGTTACCCAGCCCTTGTCATCTACTATAATCTCGGTTGGATTGGTCAGGACATCAAAGATAATCCCCTCTTCTTTGGCATGGTGTACTTCTTCGGCCCGGGCCGGCAATTCAGCTTCTGACCGGCGGTAAACAATATGAGTTTCCGCCCCCAGCCGGGCAGCTGTTCTGGCAGCGTCCATGGCTACGTTGCCGCCGCCAACAACCGCTACCTTTTGGCCAACTTTGATCGGAGTCGCATATTCTGTTTTAAAGGCTTTCATCAGGTTATTGCGGGTTAAAAACTCATTGGCCGAGAATACACCGTTTGCATTCTCCCCAGAAATGCCCATGAACTTAGGCAGGCCGGCACCTGAGCCGATAAATACAGCTTCAAAGCCTTCCTCATTTAGAAGTTCGTCAATGGTCACTGTTTTACCGATAATGACGTTTGTCTCAATGCTGACACCCATCTTTTTGAGATTATCAATCTCGGTTTTTACCACAGTTTCTTTCGGCAGACGAAACTCAGGGATCCCATAAACAAGCACACCACCAGGTTCGTGCAGCGCTTCAAATATAGTTACTGCATAACCTCTGCGGGCAAGGTCACCGGCACAGGATAACCCGGCCGGGCCACTGCCAATAACGGCTACCTTTTTACCGTTTTTCGCCGCTACTTCGGTGGTATTCACCTGGTTTTCCCGGGCCCAGTCGGCAACAAACCGTTCCAGTTTGCCAATAGCAACCGCCTCACCTTTAATGCCTAAAATACACTTGCCTTCGCACTGAGTTTCCTGGGGACAAACACGGCCACATACCGCAGGCAAAGCACTGGACCTGGCAAGAACTTGTGCCGCCTCGGTAATTTCACCTTTTTTAACATGGCTGATAAAAGCCGGAATATCTATCGCCACCGGGCAATCGCCCACACATTTTGCATTTTTACAATTTAGACAACGGGACGCCTCGGCAACAGCTTCTTCCAGTGAATAGCCCAAGCATACCTCGTCAAAATTAGTGACCCGCGCTTTGGCGCACTGCTCCCGTACTGGTACTCTAGCTGCTTTGCTCATTATTTATTACCCCCACAGCACCCACCGGTATGGCTGGTTTTTTCTGTCTCAAGCATGCATCGGCCTTCCTCTGTCTTATACATTGTCTGCCGGCGCATAGCTTCATCAAAATCAACTAGGTGACCGTCAAACTCAGGACCATCGACACAGGCAAACTTAATCTCATCCCCGACTGTGACGCGGCAGGCGCCGCACATGCCGGTGCCATCAACCATGATCGGATTTAAGCTGATGGTTGTTTTTATGTTATAGTCTTTTGTCAGTCTGGACACAAACTTCATCATAATCATTGGGCCAATGGCGACAACATGGTCATAGGTAACACCACCATCAATCAGCCCTTTTAAAACATCGGTCACAAGGCCCTTACGGCTGTAAGAACCATCGTCAGTTGTAACATACACATTTGCCCCCAGGGCTTTCATTTCCGCTTCAAGAATGACGAAGTCTTTAGAGCGGGCGCCGATAATTACGTCAACCTGAACATCACGTTGCTGCAGCCACTTTACCTGTGGGTACACCGGAGCTGTTCCCACACCACCGGCCACAAAAACAAAACGTTGTTTTTTTAAGTCATCAATGTCATCATAGATAAATTCAGAGGCTTCGCCAAGCGGTCCGGCAAAATCAGTGAAATAATCACCGGCCTCATAGGCTGCCATTTCAATGGTCGATTGACCTAAAGTCTGAAATACAATTGTAACAGTTCCGCGATCAGCATCATAATCACAAATGGTTAATGGAATTCTTTCGCCTTTTTCGTTCATTTTGACAATTACAAACTGACCAGGCTTGGCCGACTTAGCCATCCGGGGAGCTTCTACATCCATTAAATAAATCTGAGCTGCTAATTTTCGTTTTTCGACTATTTTGAACATTTTAGCCTTCCTCTCCTACTTCGACATTATGCGACAAAAATTCAGCATGAGAATTATATCACAGATTGCGCTGGTTGGGAACAGGAAAAGCCGCGGCACTAGACCACGGCTACGGGTTAGACCCGGGTAATTTCGTACCTGGTAGTTATGCTTCCGGCCTTAGTGATTGCGGTTTGCTTAAGCATAAAGCCTGGATTAAGGATACTGACAAACGCAGTAAGCCAAGTATTGTAAAGATCTTTCATCATTTTTCCATCAGCCCCAGCCCTTTTCCAGTTAGGCTCCTGCAGACAAACATCACTCTCCCAGACCATTTTGTCAGCTGAACTTTCCAGCACAGAGTCAGCCTGGTCACAAGGCATTCCATTTAGATAGTAATCGTTAATTGCTTTATAAATGCCAGGCGCATTTGAGGTCTCATACTTACCCTGAGCATCGGCGTGGCGGGCGCAGTGAGCACCATGCTCCAGAAAAGCCTTGGACGCTGTGTCAATAGCGGCATCACCGCAATTGTCAACAAGGGCTTGGACAAAAGCCGCTTCCCGGCTTTCAGCTACATTAATCTGTCGCTGCAGCCACCCATGGATATTGCTCTGGTCGATATGCTCTGTCAGATCAGTGTCAGGCAGCGGCTCACCGTAGCTTTGCCAGGCTTGAGCACGAGCTTCTTCGGCAGTACCGCCACAAAGGGTTTCGGCCCCTTGATAAATCAATTGCTCGCGTTGAATAACATAGCGAATCTTGTTGTATAACCAGTAATGAATCGGCGCTAAAAAAGCACTCATTGTAATCTCCTCCTTAGTTTAAGAGTTTACTTTAGCCGGAACGACTTTGTTCAGTGCGGCCAGCAGTTCTGTTAGATTCAAGCCGTGGATTTCAGCCGCCTGGATAACGGGTTCGCCGGCTGAAGACGGACAACCAAGGCACCCCATGCCAAATGAGCGAAATACCGGGACAGTCTGCGGGTAAACCCTAATAATATCGCTGATTACACTGCCACCGGTAATGGGATCCCCAAATACCAGATCGCCCTCGGTAAGGCCGCCTGGCAGTGGTACAATCTTTTCCCCTGCTTCGGATTGAGCTACTTTCGGTTCGCTAGCTGAGCTCTTTTCCCCGTAAAACTCAGCTAAAACATCAGATTTAAATTTTTCAAAACCTATGCGGTCAATAAATTGCCCAATGCGTTCAATATCGGCATGTTTTTGATAATAGCGCATAATGATATCGACAATCCGCAAGGTATCCTCGTAATCCAACCCTTCAATCAGCCTGTTGGCTAAGCGAGGGTGAGAGCCGGCACTGCCCCCCACATACACATCCCACCCGGCGTCAGTTCCAATAACACCTACATCTTTGACGACAGATTCACCACACGAGTTGAGCTCTAACCCCAGTTTGATACTATCTTGTTTGCCGCGTTTGCAAAAAGCATTGCCTGGGCAGATTTTAACACTGCGGACACAGTTGGCAAAGCCCAGTGCCGGTGTCATGCCAAGCTCTTGCCAGATATCTTCAATGTCTTCCGCCTTAAGCCCGGTTATCATAATGCGCTGGGCTGAGGTCAGTTTCATCGTACCACCATATTTTTTAGTAACATCTACATATTTTTGCATAACATCCGGTTTAATAAAACCACCAGGTAGATGCGGGGTTATGGCATAAGTACGTTTTCCATCCCGAATTTTCTGCAGGTTTGCTCCTTTGGGTAGCATACTGCACCTCCTCAATGTTTCTTAATTTATTTTTACCGAAATAACTGGGGTTATTAATGACCACCAGATTCACAACATCATGCTGTGCTTTCTCATCCTGTTAGAAAGTTCAACTTTCCGTCTGGATAAGGGCAACATCGACTTCCGCTTACGCCAAAGGCTCGGCGGAAACCGTGTTTTCTTTATAAATAGTATCCATAAACTTAATCAGCGGACTAAGTTTTACAATAGTGTGGGCGCCTTTCATCCATACCTGCTGGCGAAACACCTCGATGATCTCTTCGCGGGTAGCACCGTGGTTTAAGGCCTTCAAGAGTTCCAGCTTGGCGCGTACATCGTCATCGCCATAGACAGCAGTCGCTAGTGCAATAAGGTAACGGTATTTTAAAGGAATAACACCTTCGCCCCAGATAATATGGTGATACTCACTAATGATCTTTTGCATATCCTCGCCTAAATCGCCTGCTCCCATACCACAGGGAGGCACAAATCCGAACTGTTTTTTAAACTCGGCAATCATTTTCTGTTTATCAAAATTAGCCATTGCTGTTGTCTCCTTCTAGATTTATCTCTTGAGTACATTGTATTATAAAGTTTGCTCCCATTCATTGGCAGACATCACAGTATGGTGTGATTTTCGTCACACCAAAACCAGGGTAAAATATCTTTACATAGTTTGCCGGTATCAGGCCGAAACTAAACTTCGAAAAACTGAAGGAGGCAAAGAAATATGAACAAACTGCAATTCTGCGAAAACAATCTGAAGCACGAGGGCATGGAAGAGCTTGTGGAAAAATGCCGGGCTGAGTTTAAAGATGTCGAGATCTCTGTGGAACCTTGTTTAGGCGAGTGCGGCGACTGTGCGGAAACATATATCGCTAAAGTTAATGACAGCTTAGTCACAGCTGATACAACCCACTATTTATTTGAAGAAATCGAAAACGCTTAATGGATAAACAAACAAAAGCCAGCTACCTTTGACAAGTAGCTGGCTTCTTTGTATGATCACACTTTAGTAGATACATTACAGTATGTGACTGGTTTGTTACTAAACTTGCATAGTTCCTGTTTCTACAAATCTTGCGTGCCAGGACAGTGCTTCTGCCAATAAATGCGGTGTATGTGCAAATCCGGTAGCTTCTTCAGCCCTTTTAAGATAATCCAGCAACTGTGTCCGGTAATTGGGGTGAGCACAATTAGTGATAATCTTTCGTGCTCTCTCTTTGGGGCTAAGACCTCTTACGTCAGCTACGCCTTGCTCAGTAATAAATACGTCAACATCATGCTCGGTGTGATCAACATGAGAGCACATAGGTACAACACTAGATATAGACCCGCCCTTAGCCACTGAACTGCTAAAGAAGAAGGTTAAGTAGCCGTTTCGGGCAAAGTCACCTGAGCCGCCAATACCATTCATGATTTTGCTTCCCATTATATGGGTAGAGTTAACATGCCCGTAAATATCGAATTCAATAGCTGTATTCATTGCAATGATACCAAGACGGCGAATGATTTCCGGGCTATTGGATATTTCTTGAGGGCGTAAAACAATCTTATTCTTATACCTGTCTATGTTTTTATAAAATCTCTGTAAACCTGCAGGAGAAGGCGTAAGAGCTGTACCTGAAGCAAAAGAAAGCTTTCCGGCATCAATTAGATCTAACATACCATCTTGAATGACCTCGGTGTAAACCTTCAGATCGGAGAAGTTTGAGTGTACAAGCCCGGTAATAACCGCATTGGCTACAGACCCTACTCCCGATTGAAGCGGCAATAGATTAGCAGGCATTCTGCCTGTCTTGATTTCGCCATGGAGGAAATCTATTAGATGTCCAGTCATAGCCTTAGCATCATTATCAATCGCCGCTAACGGTCGAACATCATCAGGGATATCGCTCAAAACAATTCCTGCGAGTTTATCTGCCCGGCATGGAATATAGGGTACACCTATTCTGTCAGACACATTGACTAGCGGAAGAATCGCCCTGTATGGGGGATCATTTGGTGCGAAAATATCGTGCATCCCTTCCAGTTCCAGCGGCTGAGATACATTAAGCTCAACAATTACTTTATCAGCACTCTGTACAAATGAAGCTGAATTACCTACAGAAGTTGTGGGGACTATATGACCCTCTTCAGTAATTGCGCAGGCTTCAACAATTGCAACATCTACCTTGCCGCCCAGAAACCCGCAACGTGCCATTTGCGCTACGTGACTCAAATGAAGGTCAGTATACTGAGTGCGTCCGCTATTGATCGCCTGTCTGGTAGCACTATTCGTCTGATAGGGCAATCTTTTCCCGATACCTTCTACTTCAGCGAGAGCAGCATCCAGTTCTTTTCCTACCGAAGCCCCTGTCCATAGGTTTACTTTAAATTTTTCTTGCTGTATTCTCTTGGCCAGGGCAAGCGGTACTGCCTTGGGATAGCCCGAAGGAGTAAAGCCACTTGTCCCAACATTCATGCCTGGTTTAATAATCCCAGCGGCTTCATCGGCAGATATAATTCGTTCCCGCAGCGTATTATTCCTAATTCGTTGTAATAGGTCACTCATTGTGTTCTTTCCTCCCTACTGTACCACCCAGTCATTTCTAGCAGGTTTGTACATTTTCAATTCTAACTATTAGCTGCTTAAGGCGCTATTCTGTATCGACCAACAACAAAAAATTGATTACCAGCAGATAATAATAGTGACAAAAAAAACCGCCTGCTAAAGGCGGCATATAATTATAACTCGATATACTCCTTCAGCTTGGCGGCATACGCTCTGCCTACTGGAACTTCCGTGCTTTTCCCTGTCCCTGTTTTTTTCAGTATCAATAAATATCCTTTATTAAACCAGGTAGCAATCTCTTTAATCTGATTAACGTTCACTACAAAGTTCCGGTGACAGCGAAAAAAGCGATCTGATGGCAATTTGGATTCGAAGTCTTGCAAAGTAAGCTTGGTCCGGTAATTCTCGCCATCAAGGGTTTTAATGTACACAAGCCGGTCTTTAGCATAAACAATCTCGATCTTATCACTATCAATGATCTCCATTCGGTCTCCCTTTTCAACAGAAAACTTACGGACGGCACATGATTTTGACACCTCTTTATTTCCGCTTGATTTTGGTTTTACAGTTGACCTGGTAAGCATTTTTTCAAACTTCCCCATGACTCGCTCAATATCAATCTCATCGTAAGGTTTAAGAATATAGTCCATCGCATTTACCGAAAACGCTTTTAGTGCATATTCGTCGTAGGCAGTGGCAAAAACCACTGCAGGCGGTTCTTCGCAGTCAATAAGTTTTTTTGCCACTTCAAGTCCGGTCATTCCAGGCATCTGAATATCCAGAAAGGCAATATCCGGTCTATACGTTTTCACCAAATGTATCGCAGCCTCCCCATCATGCGCCACGCCTATGATACAAAGGTCAGGATATATCTCAAGTAACAAGGATTGTAGTTCTTTAGCCATCAATTTTTCATCATCCGCAATGACAACTTTTACGTCCTTCAGCCGCGTCATCTGGTGCCACCTCCTGCCAAGGTAAACGAATAAACACATGCGTGCCTTCGTTTTCATTACTCCCGATCGAGATACCAAACTCATTGCCAAACAGCCGTTGAATACGGGCGTGAACATTACTGAGTCCTATTCCTATTCCCCCTGCGATCTGAGGCACAGGCTGTGTTTCTAATAATCGTGCAAGGCGCTCTTTGGAGATGCCTACTCCATTGTCCTCTACTGAGATGTGAACGGCTTCCCGCTCCCTTATCACCCGGATTTGAATGATACCGCCATCCTTTTTGGGTGAAAGACCATGCTTAACAGCGTTTTCGACAAGTACTTGTACGGAAAAAACCGGAACTGCCTGCCTATATGTCTCCGGATCAATCACTTTAATAATTTGGATGCGATCTCCGAATCTAGCTTGTTCCAAGCGGATGTAACTGTCCACAAATTCCAGCTCTTCCTGCAGTGCATTCATCTCCTTGCCTGGTCGGATATGTCGTCTGATAATGTCGGATAAATCTTTAATCAGCGCCCGTGCTTTCTCAGGCTCTGTCCGGATAGTAGCCCTAATCGTCCCCAGTGTGTTAAAAATAAAGTGGGGATGTATCTGTGCTCTTAGCGAATTATACTCCGCTTGGGCCAAAAGGACTGTCTGCGCTTCCAGTTCGCCATGCAGTAGCTGTAAGCTTAAAAAATCCGCAATTCCCTGAACAAGTTCTGCTTCATATGGAAGAATCATCCCGGCGCCTGTCTTATACACCTTAATACTTCCCTTAAAGCGGTTGTTAACAACCATAGGGGCATCTATGACCGCAGTTAATGGACAATCTTTATAAGGACAGCCAATCCCTTCTTTATCATTAGTGATGATGGTTTGCCTGCTTTGCATGGCTCGTTTGGTCGCCAGGGTAATGAAGGGCTGCCCCACAATATGATGATCATTTCCTGCACCCAAAAATGCTAAAGTCTTGTCCGTATCGGTAACTGCCACGGCATCAGCCTCAATTTCCGAATAAACAATCTCAGCTACACATTGGGCTGATTCAATTGATAAACCTTGTCCGAGTACACCGTTCGTCTTCTGGATAACGCGCATGGCTTGTTGCGCCGACCTAGCCTG
The DNA here is from genome assembly GCA_029256645.1 of Sporomusa sp. Next base: position 8,869 of record JAQSXM010000200.1, read on the forward strand.
AGCCTTTTCCTGCTCTTGATATACATCGCGAACAATGTAGACAAAAAGCATAACCCCCAGGCTATTGGCGATCGTAGTCGGAACGGCGATTACTCGCTCCAGTTCCCATGCAGCCTCAAAAGGTGTTGATAAGGTGATCACCATTAGTTTGAGTATTACTTCAGCACCGAAGGCTGCGGCAAATGCTGTTTTAATTCCAATCTTCCGCGGGCCGTACCTAGCATAGATAAGACCACTTAAGTACCCTACCAGAATATTTGCAGCAGCCGCCGGGATCATGGTAAATCCACCCATGAAATACCTTGGAATGGCCCCAATAATCCCCGCTCCTAAGCCCACAATTGGTCCTCCTAAGAGACCGCCTGCAACTGCGCCAACAATTCTGGTGTTAGCAAGTGAACCCATAATAGGCATACCCAGATAATTACCGACTGCCGAGAAAAAGCCAAAAATGAAAACTAGAATGACTTTATCCTGCAATCTGTACTGAAATTGATTCAATGCCCGGCGAAAAGGCGGCAGTTGGGTAGTCAGGTAGGCCGCGACACCGAGAACGGCAATATTTTTGATGACAACTTCCATTAAGCTGATGTCCATATTGCTACCTCCGCAAATGAGACAAGTATTTTTTATTTATTGTATCACACCAAAGCAACGCTCTCGTAAGAATTGCTACCAACTGCATAAAACATGACCCAAACACCTTTTTTAAAACATTGAAAGACTGGCTTTGTAACAAGCCAGCCCGCGTAGATCACAACCTAAATAAATTTACCGCATTCTGAAGTTCTTCTGCCAGACAAGCCAGACTATGACTTGAGGAGGTTATCTCCTCCATGGCGGCCGACTGTTCCTGAGTAGCGGCAGACACAGTTTGAATCCGTTCATCCACACGGTTGCCTGCCTGCTCCACGCCCCGCACCTTAGCAACAATTTGAGCGCTGCCGTTAGCCATTTCTCCGATGGAAGAGGATATATCCCGGACCTGATCAGAAACCTTACTGACAAGTAGAGCAATCTCGCCAAACGAATTCCCCGCGTTGTTAACAAGCGTAATCCCTTGTTGAACGTCACCGGTTCCCGCATTCATGAGGGCTACTGCGTTAGTAATATTTGAATGGTTTTCCCCGATAAGTCCGGTAATTTGCTTTGCCGCTTCCTGTGTCTGTTCAGCGAGTTTTCGCACCTCGTCGGCAACAACGGCAAATCCCCGGCCTTGCTCACCGGCCCGCGCGGCCTCTATGGCGGCGTTTAAAGCCAGGAGGTTGGTCTGCCCGGCAATGCCGGCAATGACATTAACAATTTCGCCAATCTGAGAAGAACCGGCAGCCAGTCGTTCGATCGCTTGCTGCACGCTTGCAGTCGCTTTCTCGATACTGTTCATTTGGCTCACGGTCTGCTCCACACTCTGTCTCCCTGCTACAATTTTGACAGAGGTCTGCTTAGCCAAGTGAGCTGCCTGCTGGGCTCCACCGTCAATTTCCCGGATTTGTTCAGAAAGTTTTTCCACCACAGTAGTGGTATCATTCAAATCTTTAAGCTGATTTCCCGTATCAAGAGTA
>JAQSXM010000201.1 GCA_029256645.1 Sporomusa sp.
GGTACGACTTTATCTTAACAATTTGTTCTTAAAATTCCTTTAAAGTGAAACCTTCATTATTTCCCAATGGGGTTACAAAATAACAAGAGATAGAACCGAGGCCTACCTGGTTGACAGGCGGTGTAAGATAATATTTATATTGCTCGAAGAGTGATAAGGATAGCTTGTTGTTATAGCATCTAAAACTGAGTATCGCAAAATCGTACAGGCTGGGATCGCCAAGTGAGTTAACGATTTTCAGAAGTATTTGTAAAATAATTAAACATAATTGTAATATTTAGATGGTAAAATTCTCAAAAAAGGAGGCTATAATATGAGTATATCGTCCATAGACAGTAGTAGCATGGTGGGATTATTGAGCCAGTATTACTATCAGAGTCAAACTTCTAATAGCAAAACGAATAGTAGTAGCAGTACGTCAACTGTTGACAGTTTGAAAGGGGTAACATCTATCAATTCCGATGGTGACACTTTTCAAATGTCTGGGCTGACTCAGCTATCAACATCGGAAATGTATTGTAAAATGGACACCGACGGTGATGGTTCAGTAAGCAAGTCGGAATTTGTGGCATTACGTCCCAGTGATGTTACCGAGGAAATGGCAAATAATCTTTATAGCAGCTTCGATACAGACAGTTCAGGATCATTGTCAGAATCTGAATTTGAAACGGCCATGAACAATGCACTTTCTTTGAATACAGTTTCAGCAACCAGTACCAATAACAGTACTGCATCTACTCAAAGTATAAGTGCGGGTGGAGGCGGCACTGCTTCAGCCAGTAGTTCATGTCCTTTAGGCAATAGTACCTGCACAAGTTGTGGGCAGTGTGGTAAAACAACGCTAAGCAGCTCCAGTTCTAGTTCAACTCAGAATAATACAAATACCCAAACAAGTATGTCTACCAATTACCTTTCGTCTATTGCCATGAAGTCTTACGAAATGAATTCTGCATATTTATAGAAATTGTGCCGTTCCATCTTTTGGGGTGGGGCGGCTTTTTTAACCCTTGTAATAGTTGACTATTTTTTATTAGGTGGTGTCGACAATGGATAATGTAACCGATAAATTAGAATACAATTTGACGGAAGAAGAACTACGAGAGTTGTTATCTGATTTGCCCAATATTATTAGAGACTTGAACGATGAAAGTAACGGCTCAGAAAAAACAGATAAATGATGTAATGTATCCGCCGTTCTATTGCTCGTAAAGAACTGTATCACAGGTAACGGCGAAAAATGGCCGCGGATAATCGCCTTTGTTATATGAGGTGATATTTAATGCCGAGAGAAGCATGCCCGCTGTTAAGCGGTTATTTTTATGCAATGGAGAATTGAAAGTAATACATGAAAGCGTAATAGCAGCGGCTAAATCAGCCGCTGCATCCCTTGCAGATGTGGCACCGGCTAAAGCAACAGCAGCCGGTGCCCTTGCTTTTGCAACCGGCAGTCATGGGACGGCGCTCCTGGCGTTTGTGTGGCTGATCTTAATTGACTAGCTGACTAAATATTCTATTGATGAAAACGAAATTCGCTGGGAAACGGATTCTGTATATGATTCTGGTGTCTGCCGCTGTGCATGTTGATGTCATGGTCGGTGGTGAAGGGGGATTTTTAAAAGCTACCTGGTACTATCTGGCGGCAACTGTAGATATAAGTATAGTAGAGAACCTTAGGGACGCCGCCGGGGTGCAGAGTCTTGATCCGTTACTGGCATTTATAAGAACGAGGTTGGGGGGGATTGAAATGATTAAGGGTATTGACGTATCTAAACACAATGGTGCAGTGGATTGGCGGGCTGTGGCGGCTGCCGGTATTGAATTTGCGATTATCCGCAGTTCTTATGGCAAAAATTCAAAAGACGAAACGTTTCAGCAAAATGTAGCCGGGGCAAAGGCTGCCGGTCTAAAAGTTGGTGCTTATCACTATTCCTATGCTTTGACTGTCGAAGACGCAATTCAGGAAGCTTCCAACTGCAGGGAAACTATTGCCGAGGCTGGTGTACTGCTTGAGCTGCCGGTATTCTTCGACATGGAGGATGCAGACGGATACAAAGAGCGCAAAGACTTTGCTTTTGATCCGGCAGAGATAACGGCCATGTGCAAAGCTTTTATCGACAATATTGGCCTTGACTGCGGTGTGTATGCCTCCTGCTCCTGGCTAACCGATTACATTGACTGGCGCAGTCTGGGGTGCGCCGTATGGAATGCCCAATGGAACCGCAATGACGATATTAAGGGCTATATGTGGCAGTACACAGACTCATTGGAGATTAACGGACAGACCTTTGATGGCAATATCAAGTATGAATAAGAAGAGTGCGGCAGCGGTTTTCGTTACCGCTATATTTTGATAAAAATAGCGCCGAATTAACGGCGCTAAATGGTAAGGGAGTTGTGCGTTGAATACGTACACGAAACTTAAACCTAAATGAAAACGAGTATAGTTAATGACCTGGCGTGTGCCAGGTTTCTTTATATGTCGCAGATTAAGGCACGATCACATTAGTAGGCACTTTAGTATATTCACATATATATAGGAAGGAACATAAAATATATATATAAACTAACCCTCTTATTTCGATAAATAAGAGGGTTAAGTTAAATACTTTATAATGTGTAATTTTTAGTTACCTGTTAGAAGAATGTTAGAAGTTTGCGTTTTATTATGCGATTTAAATACTTGTTAAGGCTTCGGGATGCCCTAAATTACGAGATAAACTGGTCGGGGCGACAGGATTCGAACCTGCGGCCTCTTGGTCCCGAACCAAGCGCGCTACCAAACTGCGCTACGCCCCGGCTCACATTTATAAAGTATACACATCGATAATCGCCTTGTCAACAGTAAAAGAAGAGTTTCCCAATGGACTTCAGAAATTGTAAATATGAGTCATTTGTCTTGCAGGGGATTTACTGGAAATGTCGAAATAAGTTTAATGAAAAATAGCAAAAGATGGAGGTATGTGTTTGAAAATAGTTCATAATATATTGGTCACAGTTATATGCACATTTTTATTGCTATTAGGTTCTCCTAGTCTAGCTTTTGCCTCCGGTCAAGATATGCCTGTGCTAAGGCAGGAAGTAAAGGATGAAGCCGTTTATGCTTTGCAGGAGGCGCTTAAGAGGCTTGGATTTTATCAATATGAGATTGATGGAAATTTCGGTATTTATACGAAAAACTCTGTTATCGAGTTCCAGCAAGCCGCAGGGATTGAGCCTGACGGTATTGTTGGGGAGAGAACATGGCAGGCGCTTCGAAGTCATTCGGGTAATAGTGAATTAAGCCGCGGCAAAGCTGACCGAAGGAACGGAGAACAAATTGCCAGTTTTGCTCAGAGATATTTGGGTGTGACATATGTATGGGGAGGGGCAGGTGCGGGTGGGTTTGACTGCTCTGGATTTATTTATTATGTTTATCGGCAATTTGGCGTTTCTTTACCACGGGTAGCTGATGAACAATATAATATTGGACGGAATATACCACTAGCTGACATTGAACCAGGTGATTTGGTTTTTTATAGTACGTACACTCCCGGGCCTTCACATGTTGGTATATATGTGGGAAACGGACATTTTATTCATGCTAGTTCAGGTGCGGGCCAGGTAACTTTAACAGCAATGTCAAAGCCCTACTATCAGGCAAGGTTTTTAGGGGCATTCCGTGTTGTCAGGTAACAAACAAAAATAACCGGGGAGCCGGTTATTTTTGTTTGTCGGAGGATAAGCCGGGGATAATATAAAGACCGACATAAATTTTTTTTTGCAAAAAGTGCTACTGTTGTTTAAATGTGCTAAAATATTTATGTTAAACAGAAATTAGCCATCATTCGAGGTAGATATGCGGATTATAACCGGAATTGCCAAAGGCACCAAGCTTAAAACTCCGAAAGGTCTTGATGTACGTCCCACTGCTGACCGGGTAAAAGAGTCTATGTTTAGTATTCTGGCAAATCTAGTATTACCGGCTGGCAGACATGCGCTCATAGGGGCAAAAGTATTAGATTTGTTTGCCGGTACTGGAAATTTAGGACTAGAAGCACTAAGTCGAGGGGCGGCACATGCACTGTTTATTGACCATAGTCAGATAAGTCTTGCGGCCATAGACCAAAATATTAGCAATGCCAGGTTAGGAGATCTGGCGAAAGTCCAACGTGCAGACTCAATTAAAGCTCTTGACAGATTAGCTCAGTCAGGGCAAACGTTCACTCTTATATTCTTAGATCCTCCTTATAACCAGGGGCTGGTAAATACTATACTATTAAAACTTGATGGTAGCAGTGTTTTAATAGAGGGAGGAATAATTGTTGTTGAACACTCTAAACATGAATCTTTTAATACGCAATGGCAAAATTTGCAGCTAATTCGTACAGAACGTTATGGAGAAACAATTGTGACTTTTTTTTTGCGACACATACGCGAGACTAATACTTTGGCAATAGGAGGCAGTTAAGATGCGGATAGGGGTTTGTCCTGGAAGTTTTGATCCAGTTACCAACGGACACTTGGATATATTTTCACGGGCTAGTAAAATGTTTGATTTGCTAATTGTTGCTGTTTTTCATAACCCTAATAAAAAGCCGTTATTTACTATGGCAGAACGGGTTGAAATGTTAAACCTGGCGACTAACGATATACCGAACATCAGAGTTGACAGTTTTTCCGGTTTGTTAAATGATTATGTGCGGCGGCAGGACAGCAGCTTTATTGTTCGCGGTCTAAGAGCCTTAAGTGATTTTGAATATGAATTTCAGCGAGCATTACTTATAAAAAAAATCGATCCGGTAATGGAAACAATTTTTATGATGACAAGTAGTGAATACTCCTTTATCAGCTCGAGCGGCATTAAAGAGTTAGCCAAGTTTGGCGGGCCGATTACCGGATTGGTGCCTGCATGTTTAGAGAATAGAATTATAAAAAGAATTCGCGAAAAAAACTAAACTTTTTTTAATGGGAGGGAGAAAGTCATGAGTATTGAAAAATTATTAGATGACATGGAAACTATGCTGGTTGAGGCAGCGCGTGTCCCATTTACCAACAAACGGGTGGTTGAGGAAGATGATCTGGCTAGGTTTCTTGACGAGTTTCGAGAACGGCTGCCAAAAGAGCTTGATGAGGCTAAACGGGTTATTTCTGATCGACAGCGAATATTGGACGAAGCACAAAGAGAAGCACATAATATTGTTGAACAAGCTAAGCAATATGTGGTTAAACTAACAGATGAAAATGTAATTAATAAGCAAGCTCAGGAACAGGCAAATGAACTTGTTGCCCAGGCCCGCAAAACAGCGAAAGATTTGCAAATGGATGCTGTGGTATACGCTGACGAGGTATTTAAGCATGTTACGTCCCATTTGGAGAAAACATTGGATGTTGTTCGGCAGGGACACCGTGATTTGCAGCAAAACAAGAGCAATCAGGGAAAATAAAAAGGAGCTAAGCTCCTTATCTTTTTACATAGCAATATATGCCTCTGGCTAAGTGAACAGCAATTGACAGTACTAGCATGATGCTAAGTAATACCCCAATCTGATAACTGGTCTGTTCAATTCTGGTCAGCCATAATCCCCAGCTGTTGGTCTGGGCTATACTCATAGATACAGGGATTACAAATAATTTAGTAATCGCTTGACCAGGCCCGAGCAGTTGTACGGTAATTATCGCGGCAAGTACGGCATGCAGCAGGCGACCTACCATATACGGTGTCATGCGGATACCTGATTCGATAACAATACTGGCTACTTGTCCGTGGACGGAAAGACCGCTCCAGGCAATAATTGCGCTGGCAACAGCAACCTTTTGGCCAAGCGGCGCCTCAGCCTGACTGGCGGCAAGGGTGCCGAGGTCGAGCTCGAAAAATCCACTTACCAGTGATGGAGCTAAGTTGGTACTGTAACCAATGAGGCTAAGAAGTGATGCAAATAGACCTGTCAGAATATCCGTAATACCAACAACTGTCATAATGCGAATAAAAACCGAGAATACAATGATAAAGCCGCCTATCAGCATAATGGTATTCATAGATGACTTAACCGCATCGCCGAGTAATTGTCCAGTTGAACGTTTATCCTCCTGCTTAGCGTTGTACAGGGCCCTAAAAGCACGAATAATGATATTACCATTTGCCGCGGGAGCATCCTTGGTATAGTTATCACGATTTCGGCCATGGAACCTAAAGATAATTCCAACCAGGAAACTTGATAAGTAATGAGCTAAAGCAATCGTTGCTCCCAATTCGGGCATGCCAAACATGCCTACGGCTACCGCGCCGAACATAAATAGCGGATCAGCAGTATTCGTGAAAGACAGGAGCCGTTCGGCCTCCACCGCTGTGCACAGTTGATTTTTGCGGAATTTACAGGTTATTACAGCGTCCATCGGGTAGCCGGATGCAAGCCCCATGGACATGGCAAAGGCGCCAACACCGGGCACATTAAATATAGGCCTCATTAGTGGTTCGAGCAAAACACCGATGAAGTGAACGACACCGATTCCCATAAATAAAAAAAGGCAGCAGGGCGGGAAAAACAACATTCCACCATAAATTTAATCCCATAATGGCTGAATCAAAAGCTTCTTTTGGATATGTTACCATAGCGACAGTTATAAATACCGTACAAAAGGCCATACAATATGCCAGTAGCCGAGAACGATAACGCCTGCCACTGCTCCAAATCCGCATATATAAATCTCCTCCTCCAAGCCGTGCGGTTTGATAATATATATATTGACAGGGCAGAGGTAATATAACTAAAATGCGGTTTCCGAATGTGACTAGTTTGTATTGGGGGGATAGCGGTGCGACCTAAAGTAGGTTTAGCCCTAGGTTCGGGAGGTTTGAGGGGAATCGCCCATATTGGGGTTCTCAAAGTGTTTGAAAAGCACAACATCCCTGTAGACTGTATTGCTGGCTGCAGCATTGGCAGTCTTATCGGGGCACTCTATGCTGTCGGGCTTGATGCAGAAACCATATTTAAATTGGCTAAGAATCTAAAAAAACGGCATTGGCTGGATTTTGTTATTCCTCAAATGGGGATTGTTTCGGGTGAACGGGCATTGGCCACTATTCGCCTGTTAACAAGGCAAAAGACATTTGAAGAACTTACACTGCCACTAGCTGTGGTGGCTACTGAATTAAACAGCGGGCAGGAAGTCGTTTTTACCCAAGGGGACGTGGCTAAAGCTGTTCGTGCCAGCATTTCCGTGCCTGGAGTTTTTATTCCTTTTGCCATCGACGAGAGGTTATTTGTTGATGGCGCTGTTCTAAATCCTACACCGATTGATACCGCCCGGAACATGGGCGCAGACATAGTCGTCGCTGTTGATTTGGCTCATGCAGGCACGGTAGGCAATATTAACAATATGTTCGATGTTATTATTCAGTCAATTGATATTATGGAACGAGAACTGTGCAAACACCGCCAGCAGCATTGTGACATCCTTATCCAACCTGATGTCGGCAGTATGTCGCCCAGTTCTTTTGACACAATGGATGAATGTGCTCTAGCAGGTGAGCTTGCTGCGGAAGCAGCCATACCTGAGATCAAAAAACTATTGACTAATCTGCAAAGTAGTGAGGCGAAGTCTGATAATCCTGACCGCCTGCTCTCTCTTGGCAGTTAGGGTATCCTAATACATACATGTTTGTTGCCGTAATATCACTTGCTAACATGTCTTGGAAAAGTACTAATTCATCATGCTGCTGTTGTTTGCTTGTAAGAAATTGGGATGTTTTTGTTATTACTGGTATTGTACTGTGTCTGTCAATCTCTCGTAATAACATTCGTCCGTTCTGATTAAATGCCAGTATGCGGGCATATAAGGGGCCCGACTGATCGAAGTGGGCTATCTTCGTTTTCGTTGTACCTAAGAGTGCGTGAATAATAATCCGCTGTAAGCGAGTTAGCGGATAACGCTTACTTTTAATAAGCGATAACAATTCATGAATTGTTGATGCTTTAAGGGCAGAATCACTTATTTTATTGTGGAGTCCTTCATTAACATCAGGCAATGCGGATAATTCATTTAGCCGCATACTCCTGAGTTTTGCCAAGATAATAGTACTGAAAGCATCAAAGGTTACAGGGGCACGGCCTGCCGTAATTAGTGCATTAATCTGTTCCGCGTTAGCTGGAGGGAGTGATTGCCAGGCCATGCTGGCGGGGGATAACCCGTTGTTTTTTATAATTGCTGATCTGATGGCAGTAGCACTGGCAATACTCGAAGTAATATAGCTGTCGTGGTAATTAGATGAACGACGCTGTATTGGCAAGGGAATTAGCTGTGGGGCGTAAGAAGAAATTGCCCGTAAATATTCAATTGCTAAAATGTTATTAGGAGAATGGATTATTCCCGGGTCAATGCCTAAACTTTCGGATAGCGTCGTAGCTAAGCTGGCGGCATATGTCTGGCCGGTCTTCATTTTGAGACGTAAGGTATTGCCGATATCGCTTCTGGATAACGCTGTTGCTGCAGATGTAAGCAGAGATAAATCTGCGGATTCGGCGCCAAAACAAATATGGCTCACTACTCCCAGGCGGCTGAGAAGCTGAATACCGCCGGTTGCGAAATATTGGGCGCTGCGCACAGTAAAGACTGTGGGAAGCTCGATTACTAAATCAACGCCGGCTTTAAC
>JAQSXM010000202.1 GCA_029256645.1 Sporomusa sp.
AGATCGGAAACAGCTAAACCGGAGTAAGCCGATAGTCCGGGGAATGTCGCAGTCCCCGGACTATCAGCTGTTTGCGATCGCTGTGTTTGCACGAGGCGGCGCAGCTTGGTTCTGACCCAAATCAATCCATTTTCCCTGATGACCGTGTTTTTGTTGTTTTTTTGGAGTAGGAGAGAAAGCCAAATTGGTCATCGTTACCTAGGTTGCTTTTTGGCCTTTAATTTATCACACGCTTACGGGCATCCAGGCGGTTGAGCCTGATTTGCTTAAAGCCGTCAGCAGCATGGGGATATCCAAGGGTCAGTTGTTTTGGCGCGTGCTGCTCCCGGGGACGGTTGGTGCGGCACATCTTTAAGCAAGGCAAACCTCTCTATTCCAGCAATTATCTACAGCTATATTTTACCATATTATACTGGACATTTTCTATTTTTGACTTTTTCAGTGATTTCGACGATTCTCTTGAGTCAGTTTTTTCTTATTCATGAGCGTTTACTGAAAAAGGCTGTGAGTATGACCAGGAGGGTATTATCACGGCTTCTCGGCCACAATAATGTTCATGGCATGCTTGTGAGCAATGCCGGAGGAGTTACAGTCAAATATTACTTCATCACATTCTTTGATAAGCCAATTGCTATAAAGAGAAAAAAGTTCACCTGAAAGCCAGTTGTGTCCATTGGGTTCATGTTCCGGTGCGGGGGGAATAAACGGTTTTGTCACAAATGCTGATAAAACATGAATGCCATGAGGGGATGTATGCTGCTGGTAGTTGAAAAATATCTCTTGCCGGAGTTCCGGTTTCATATAATGGAGAACGCCATTGGAATAAAGGATATCGTAATTAGATTCCAGCCTGAAATCAAGGACATCGGCTTTAAAGACATTTACATGTACACCAATTTTATCAGCCAGTCTTTTGGTTTTTTCGATGCCTGCATCGGCTATATCAAAGGCGGTTACCTGATAGCCGTTTCTGGCAAAGAATACGGCGTCTTTGCCTTCACCACAGCCAATGTCCAATAGTTTTAGGGGTTTAGTCGGCGGCAGCATGGATAATATTTTATAACACATTTTTGAGGGCGCAAGACCCCAGTAATAACCATCCTGGGCATACTCATCCTCATAAATGGTCCGTTTCTGTTCTTGATGCGAGGTATAGCCCATAAGTCTATCTATGCTTACCTCTAATATACTGGCTAAATGCGGCAAAAGGGTGATATCCGGATAGGTCTGATTGGTTTCCCATTTTGATACTGCCTGAAATGTAATATTAAGCTGAGTAGCTAATTCCTCCTGAGTGATGTTTTTGAGTTTACGGTATCTACTGATATTTTTTCCTAAACTGCTTTTCATAAAGCAAGACCTCATTTCCCATTGTTTTTATTTCATTATATCGGTGAAAAAGTAGCAGAACAATAACCGTATACTTGAATACTTGTAAGACTCGACTGACAGTTGAGTGGATAAAATTAGTATTTAACTTAAGCTCTTGGTATTGTTTAATTTTGCAGTCATCAATTTTGTAGTGCTATGGACAATAATATTTTTGGCGTCAGCCTATATTTGTTTAATATTCATAACTTGACATAGGTCCCTAGTGGATTGTGTTAGAATAACATATAATTCGAATTTATTAGATATTAGGAGTATAGCATATGGACTTGCGACTGAATTTTAACGAAGATGAAGCAAATTATGATAAATGGCGACCTACCTATGTTCCTGAATTGTTTGATGAAATTATTCGATTTTCAGGTATAAACGAAACGAAGCAAGCTCTTGAGATAGGTATTGGAACAGGGCAAGCAACCTTACCGATTCTTCAAACAAATTGCAAGCTTACCACCATTGAAATTGGTGAAAGGTTAGCCGAATATTCAAGGCAGAAATTTGCTTCCTTTAGTAATTTCGAGGTGGTTAATACTGATTTTGAAAGCTTTTGTGGCAATAACAATACATATGACTTAATCTATTCTGCAACATCTTTTCATTGGATACCAGAAGGAATTGGCTACACGAAAGTTTTTGACCTTTTAAAGAACGGTGGAGTTTTAGCGTTGTTTTGGAATCATCCTTTTGTAAATCGGACTGATGATTTGCTCCATTTGGAAATTCGGAAAGTCTACAATAAGTATAAGCCATCTGACAAACAACCAGTTGAATTTGATAAAAACGATTGCCGAAAAATAGCAGAGGTTATCAACCATTATGGATTTACTAATAGTTTTTCAAAATTATTTTTTCAGACTCGAACTTTTACAGCAGAAGGTTATATAGCCTTATTGAATACCTATTCTGACCACAGGACTCTTCCAGCAAATGTGAAAAATGGATTGGAGAATGAAATAACATATGCAATCAATAGTTTCGGTGGAAAATTACATGTCTATGATACAATGGATTTATATTTAGCACAAAAACCATAATCCCGCTAAATGAAAACAACTTTAGCACACACTTTTTGATTAAGCAGCGTAGAGGCAGGCGAGTCTTCCATGCTAGCAAAGAACAGCGGGGTCATATGATATGATTCTGCTGTTCTTTTTCTAAAGGATGACAGGTGACTGATGGCTTTTAGCAGTTTTACAAACAAATTGGTGCATGGAAAGTTGCGACTGTTTATAGATCGCCTGTTATACTGGCAATAAAGAGAGGATAGTATGATGGACTGGATCGAAAGAATGAATGGTGCGATGAGTTATATTGAGGAAAATTTAGCGGCAGAAATTGATTTTAAAACCGCAGCGGCGATAGCCTGCTGCTCGGTTTATCACTTTCAGCGGATGTTTTCTTTTATTACCGAGATTCCTTTATCGGAGTACATACGACGTAGAAGGCTGACATTGGCCGCAGCTGATCTGCAAAATAATGATATTAAAATCATCAATTTAGCCCTCAAGTATGGTTATGATTCGCCTGTTTCATTCACTCGTGCTTTTCAAAAAATGCACGGTGTTACTCCCTCGTCGGCGCGCGAGACAGGAGCTCGGTTAAAAGCTTATCCACGGCTATCCTTTCATATTTCATTGAGAGGAGATAAGGAAATGAATTACAAAATCATTGAGAAGGACGGGTTTGAGGTTGTTGGCAAATCGATGCGGGTATCTACGGTCAATGAAGCACAGTTAAAAATAATTCCCCGGTTTTGGGATAAAGCTGAGCGGGATGGAACTGTCGGCACACTAGCTGATATTGCGGCGAACGGTGCGGATGGTCAAACTAACCGAAAGCTGCTTGGGATTTGCACAGATTTTAGTGACAATAACGAATTTTCTTATGTTATTGCCGTCGAAAATACGGCTAAAGGGGAATACGCAGGGTTTGAGGTTTTTCATATTCCGCCTGCGGACTGGGGTATATTTGAAGCAACCGGCCCAATGCCGGGGGCCATCCAGGAGCTGTTTAAACGCATATATACCGAATTCTTTCCTGCTGGCGGCTACGAGCGGGCTGAGGGGTCTGATCTGGAAATCTATTATGAGGGTGACATTGCCAGTCCGGACTATCGTTCTGAGATTTGGATACCGGTGGTTAAACGCGCTCTGTCTGGTACCAAAGGATAACCCACAAATTGGCATCTGTAAGAAACGGGGATATAATTTAGCCATAATAGTAAAGTGGCAATGTAAGCTGACTGCAAAAAAACAGAGGCTGCGAGTATGAAGTTTTCTACTCGCGGCCTCTGTTTTTTTCTCTATTATTACAAACAGGCTTATATACAGCGAATGACAGCTGGGTGATTCGTTGTACTATATGAAATTAAACTTTAGGAGTGATTATGATGAAAATTATTGGATTGGTTGGCAGCCCGCGAAAAAATGGAAATACCGACGTGCTGGTGCAAAAGGCTTTGGAAGGAGCTAGGGCGCAGGGCAGTGAAACAGAGCTATTCCATTTGAATGAGCTTGCTGCTCGGGGCTGTCAGGCCTGCTACGGCTGTAAGAAAGCAGGCAAATGTGTCATAAATGATGATTTGACCAACGTATTCACAGCCATTGAGACTGCTGACGGTATTGTTCTGGGGTCGCCCATTTATTTTGGGCGGTTTACAGCGCAAACAGCTACTTTCATGGACCGGTTGTATGGATATATTAAACCTGATTCCACCAGCAGTCTTGGTACCGGAAAAAAGTTTGGACTGGTATTCACCCAGGGGCAGCCAGACGCCAGCTTATACACCGGCACGACTGAAGCAACTGCCCGGGTACTGGCTCGCGTTGGTTTTGTGGCTGGCCCCGGAACCTTGGTGGGGAGCGGCTTACGGGAACCTGGCATAGCCCGGGAAAACGAACAGTTTCTACAAGCCGCTTTTGCTATAGGTCAAGAATTAGCCAACCGATAAGGGAATTTCAACGAGGGCGGGGAATAGGATGGTTAAAATTAGAGGTGATAAGGTATCACTTGCGACGTTAAATCTGGCAGACGCAGGTAAAATAGCTGAATGGCTCAATGATTTAGAAGTAACTTTGCCGTTAGGGGATGAGGCTTTTAGCCACGTCACTGTGGAAACAATACAGCATGATATTGAAAAATCCCCGGAACGAAGCAGTGGATTACGCACTTTTGCCCTTATTCAAAATGCAGATGATTGTCTGATCGGTCGCTCTGCATTGTATGCCATTGATTACGTCAATAGAAGCGCCAAAATTGGCATATTTATTGGCGACAAGCAGCATTGGAACAAAGGGTATGGCCAAGAATCCCTGCGATTGACGCTTGATTATGCATTTAACCTGCTGAACTTGAACAGTGTAATGCTGGGGGCAGTTTCCTTCAACGCGCGGGCGATACACTGTTATCAACAAGCAGGATTCACAGAAATAGGACGTATTAGAGAAGCTCGTATTATTGGCGTAGAGCAGTATGATGTGATATTGATGGATATTCTTGCTAAGGAATTCAGGCAACATAATGAAAGTGTAGTCTCGCTGTATCTTAAATAATGAGGGTGGTTGCAAGAGGAAGGTTGTGGCATAAATATCAGATTCCGAAGCTTGGATGATTAATACAGGCGTGTTTTGATGAAGGGGCTGGTCTGCATGACAATAGAAAGTGCTGAATTTGTGAGGTACTATAACCATACGGCAGCAGAATATGCCGAGAAATATTTGCATGAGTTGGATAATAAGCCGCTGGACCGATATAGTTTGCAGGTGTTTGCCAATCTGGTGAAGGATAACGGCCCTGTTTGCGATGTCGGTTGTGGGTCAGGCCATATCGCAGGGCATTTGGTTAAATATGGCGTCAATATCTTTGGCATTGATCTGTCTGCCGGAATGGTCAATGAGGCAAGGCGCTGTTTTCCGGCCATTGATTTTCAAGTGGCCAATATGTTTGCTCTCCCCGTCAGCGATAACCACCTTGCCGGCATAAGCGCTTTTTATGCGATTGTACATTCTGAACCGGCTCAGATACCTTTGTTAGTGAAAGAGTTTCATCGCACTTTAAAACCTGGCGGTTTTGTTTTACTGTCCTTTCATATTGGGCACCAAGAAGTCATCCGTGTTAATAAGCAAGCTGGGGCTGAAGAAGTCTTCGCCGATTACGTATTTCATAACTATGAACACATAATCGGCTGCCTGGAAGAAAACGGTTTTGAGCTTGCCGAAGCATTTATCCGCCATCCATATCGGGACGTTGAATACCCCAGCCGGAGAGCTTATGCTAGGGCCAGAAAAAAATAAGTGGCAAGAGAGACTTAAGTCAATACCTGAAAGGCGGTGAAAGAGTGATTGATTCCCACATTCATCTTTTTCATGGCAACAGCGGCGAATATACATGGCAGTTGCTGCAAAGCTTTGTGGAACAGGCGCGGCAGCGGGGAGTAAGCACAATCTATTTACTGGAGCATTCTCATCAATTCTGTGAATTTCGTGATATGTATAGGCCAGTGGCTGATTTTAATGAATATCAGAGGAACTGGCTGGCAAGAAAAATGAAGATCTCACTTGCATCATATATACGCTTTATTGAACAGGTGAAAAACTGCGAATTTCCCCTCACTGTAAAATTTGGACTGGAAATATGCTATATACCAGAAACAGAGAGTCTATTGCAGGCTATCTTAAGCCAATACAAATGGGATTTTGTAACCGGGTCGGTTCACTACATTGATGACTGGGGGTTTGACCACAAGGCTGAGTTCTGGAACGGCATAGAAGTGAATAAGGCGTATAAACGATATTATGAGATTATGTTTGACCTGGTACGATCAAAGCTTTTTAACGGTCTGGCCCATCCGGATTCAATCAGGTGTTTTGGATATTATCCGGACTATGACTTGACTGAGACCTATATTAATCTTGCTAAAGCCTTGAATGATGCCAACATGTACGCAGAGCAAAGCGGTGGACTGGCATTGAACTATGGATTTGCGGAACTTGGCCTAAATCCGCAAATCCTGAGAGTGTTTAAAGATAATGGCGTACGTATTCTCACTGCCTCTGATGCTCACAAACCGGAGCATGCCGGGGAGAATATCAG
>JAQSXM010000203.1 GCA_029256645.1 Sporomusa sp.
GTCCGGTAATGACCACATCAGCACCATTTTTTAATGCTTCAACAATTGGCTCAACACCTAAATAAGCATTTGCCGAGACTAATTTATCCTTAATCGTGGAAAGCTTAGCACCCGTTTCTTCGATCGTGTAATCGTGCTGGCTAATAATATCCAACACATCATCACCGCTGACAGCAGCAATCTTCAGGCCTGTTAAGCCTAGCTTCTGGGCGATCTCTTTAACCTTCCGGGCACCAGCAACAGGGTTTGCTGCTCCCATATTGGAGATAATCTTTACTCCGTTTTTTTGGCATATTTCCAGTGCAGCCTCCATACGGGCTGCCAGCAAGGCATCATAGCCGGCATTGGGATCTTTTAGTTTAGCCTGCTGCGCAATGGCAATCGTTCTTTCTGCCAAACACTCAAAACATAAATATTGAATATTGCCTTTTGCAGCCAGCTCGACAGCCGGTTCTATCCGGTCTCCTGAGTATCCTGCTCCTGATCCAATCCTTACTTTTTTCATATTTTCACCTCATTATTTTTTAAGCCATTCCCCTGTCAGCTTCTGTTACTAAAAAGGGAAGACTCCGATAAGCGCACATGTGATAGTCATAATGATTGATGCACCCCACAAAAAGGGAATAGCGAACTTTTGATGCTCACCTAATTCTACACCTGTTAATCCAACAATTAAGAAGGTCGCCGGAGTTAGGGGACTGACCGGAAAACCGGTTGTCATCTGGCCCATTAGAGCTGCCTGAGCAACGGCAATTGGCTGAACTCCCAGCATTTTTCCTACTTCTGCTACAACAGGGATGACGCCCAGGTAAAACGAATCAGGGTCAAACACTAAGCTGAGCGGCATGGAGACAATCCCCATCGCAAATGGAATGTGCTGCGCCAATGCCGGCGGTACAAAAGAAACTGCTACTTTAGCCATAGCTGCAATCATGCCAGTTCCTTTCATAATACCGGTGAATACACCTGCTGCCAGCAAAATACTAGCCATCATGAGTGCTGCTTTGGCATGAGCATCAACCCGTGCTTTCTGAGCAGCTACATCCGGATAATTCAACAATAGTGCCAAAACTGTGCCAATCATAAACATGGGAGCAGGATCGACTTTGCCGCTGACCATTGTTCCCATTACTACCAGTGCAAGCACCGCGTTAATCCAAAACAGTTTTGGACGGCGCAACGCTTTTTCATCTTCTTTGATTTCCCGGGTGAGAACAATGTCACCTAGTTCAGCAGTTGTAAGGCCAAGTCGTTTCTCTTCTCTCTTGCCGAGCAGGTAGGCAACAACAAACATATAGACAAGTCCAACTAACTGAGGAATAACTAAAGGAGTAAAAATATCGGTAACCGGAACATGGAGCGCTGCCGAAGCGCGGAGCGTAGGTCCTGTCCATGGCAGATAGTTAATACCTGCTGCCATAGCCACCATTAAGCACAACAGTCGTTTATCCATCTTCAGCCGTTCATAAACCGGCAGCATGGCCGGAATCGTAATCAGGAAGCATACCGCTCCTGAACCATCCAGATGAATCAGCAGTGCCAGCAAAGCTGTTCCCATTAATATTCTGGTGGGTTTTGCACCAACTGTTTTTAAAATCCGGTCAATAATGGGATCAAACAAACCGGCATCGCCCATTACACCAAAAAATAGGATTGCAAAGATAAACATAGTTGCCACAGGTGCGATATTCTGAATACCGCTGATAATGAATTTGCTTGTGGCAAGACCAAAACCACCAGCCAGTGCAGCAACAACCGGCACAAAAATGAGTGCAATAAGGGGAGACATCTTTTTAGAAATAATGGCTCCCAGGAGCACTACGATAGTAATAAGACCAAGCAATGCCATACTTTCACCTCTTTTAAATATTTAATGCTACTTACCCTTACTATAATCGCAAGATCCATGCCAACAGGAAAAAGCGCTGTATCTCCTTATTTTGCACGATTGTACCGGCAAATTGCCTATTTAACATTCTATACTTTTAGAAATACCTTAATCTTAAAACTGTCTATTTATCAGTGTTTGCAGGCTTTCATATTCATTTCTAATTTCTTAGAATAAAAGAGGGAATTTTCCAGCTTTTTAGAATAACCTGTTTTTCTCAAAAAAAAAATACCTCACAGCAGATTAAAATGCTGTGAGGTATTTTTTCACTTGCCTTCTTCAATCCCAAGTACTTTCATCTTGTTGTACAAAGTAGCCAGGGATATTCCCATTTGTACGGAAACGCGTTTTTTCCCTTCCACCGTATACCCTTCGCAGTTCAAGGCATTGATCAGGATTTGCTTTTCTGCATCGCGAACCACATCAGCGAGCGTTTTGCGGCCAACAATTGTAACATTTGTGTCAATTAACAGCACTGGCGGCAGATGAAGCTGAGTAATTAAATGATCTTCACACATATTAGCGGCAAATTCAATCGTATTACGCAGCTCCCTGATATTGCCAGGCCAGCGGTATTTCAGCAAAATGTCATATACTTCCGGTGAGAAGCGAAAAGGCCTGACCACCTTCTGGGAATATTGAGCTAGGAAATAATCCGCTAACAGACGCGTATCACTGCTGCGTTCCCTGAGCGGCGGCAAATGCACATTGAGAATATTTAAGCGGTAAAACAAATCTTCCCGGAATCGTCCTTCTTTTACCATGGCAATAAGGTTGCGGTTAGTAGCGGCAATAACCCGGACATCTAACGGTATTTCCGTTGTCTCACCAATTTTCCGCACGGCCCGCTCCTGCAGCACACGCAGCAATTTAGCCTGTACATCAAGACTCAGCTCACCAATTTCATCAAGCAGAATCGTTCCGCCGTCAGCAATCTCAAACAAGCCGGTCTTACCACCTTTACGCGCTCCGGTAAAAGCCCCTTCATCGTAGCCGAACAGCTCACTTTCCACCAGACTTGAAGTCAGTGACGCACAGTTAAGGGCAACAAAAGGTCCGTGAGCTCGCTTACTGGCGCTATGGACGGATTGGGCAAAAATTTCCTTCCCTGTACCACTTTCGCCCGTAATTAATACATCGGTTTCACCAACTGCAATTTTTTTGCAGAATTGCAGGGTTTTTAACAAAGCACTGCTCGTACCGATTACATCCTGAAAGCTGTATTTAGCACGGTAAGCATGTTCTACCATCTTTTTCAGGCGATTCGTTTTTCTCTCATATTTGTTGACTTCCTGACTCAGCCGTCTCACTTCCGTAATATCTTTCACTACCGAGACTCCGCCCACTACCCGGTTATCAATCATGATTGGCGCCATATCCACCACGTATTGTACGTCACCTACCCGGCGATATACACCGGCCATAGGCGCCCCCGAATTGATAACCTGCGGTAATATTGCTCCCGGGCGCACACTTGTCAGCAGCTTGCCCACGATATGCTCGTACGCAACTCCCGTTATTCTCGTGTATTCGGGATTAATGTACCGTACCATATATTCTTCGTCACTAATTAGTATCCCGTCATAAATTGAGTCTAAGATACTGAAAAACCAGGATTGCGCTTGTTCGAGGGAATTAAATACAAACTCCAGCCCTTGCAGATTCTCCCGATCAGCCCCCATCGTTCCCCTCCTGTCACAAACATAATTTTGCTCTGCCGATTCAACTTTATTTTATGACTATTCTGCATTGGCGTAGTTTTTCCCTTTTGACAGCCCAACTTTAGATACTATACACCGCTGGAGCAACAGGGCTTACTAGCGATTTTTAAAATGAACCGTAATACTTACAATTTCCGATTGTGTACCGACTCGTACCGGCGGCCCCCATGTGCCAAAGCCGCTAGATACAATCATTTGAAAATCGCCTTGGCGCCAATAGCCCCAATCCAGTTTAAACATAGCTTGTGTAATCAGATTCAACGGAAACAACTGGCCGTGGTGCGTATGGCCGGCTACATATAAATCCACACCTTGCTGTTGACCGGCTTCAACCTCTACAGGCTGGTGATCCATCATAATAACAGGCAATGCCTGATCGCAGCCCTGAAGTATTTCCTGCACGGTTTTACGGGGAGAATCGGTAAGCTTCTCCCGGTAGTAGTCATCTCTGCCTGCCAAATAAAAAGCATCCCCTATTTTTACAGCCTCATCACGCAGTATCGTAATGCCGGCTTTACTAAGCTCACATACTGTTTTTTCCGAGTCACCCCAGATATATTCATGACTTCCCAGACATCCGAACACGCCGAACTGCGGCTGAAGCCGACGCAAAACTTCAGGCATGTTGTCATCCAGGAAAATACCAATGTTTTCGTCCAATATATCTCCCGGGAGAAGAATCAAGTCTGGTTTTAACTGATGAATCTGATTCACTAAATTTTCCAGACGTTGTCTGCCTACTAATAAACCCAGATGAAGATCAGAAACCATAATAATGTGTATACTATGGACAGGTGACTGTTTATTGATCGTAATGTCATATTTCTTAAGCTGGGGAGAATTAGCCCTCCATATCCCATAGACAACTACTAAACTAACGATGATGACAATACTCCAGCCAATAACAGGCTGATTACTGCTATACGCAATCGGAATTAGTCCTATTTCTCGTCCAGCCCAGATTATGCCGTCAACAATTCCCCAGATCAACAAAAAATAAAAGTAAAAAGCCAGCCAATACGACCCTGTCCGGATCAGCCAGTCATTCAGTACACTGGCATAAAACATGCTGCCGCCTCTTCCTAAAAAGTAAGCAGCTGTTACGAAAGTGAAGCATACCCACCATATTCCGGTTATAACAGAGTTGGCAGACTGCAGCAAAGAATTTGCCAGTTTTAAACCTATGTAATAACTGGTTATACAATATACGAGCAATGCGAGAATAGTCATAGCAATATATTTTGTCTTCATTGATGATTTCCACCTATTAACCTTTATTAAATATCTTTTATTATTGTTAACAAGAAAGCCTGGCTCCATTCGTCAGGTGAAAGGAGAAAAGCAATGAATGAACCACTTAGTCCCGCTATGCTTGATAAACTGACGATGGTCTGCATTTGTAAAGGTATTAGCCGGGCTGCTATTAAAAAAGCAATTACCGGCGGCGCCAACACTCTAGAAAAAGTACAGGCTGCTACCGGTGCCGGATCAGGCTCCTGCAGCGGCAAACGCTGCACTCCTAAAATTAACGACTTGCTTGCTGAACTCAGTCCGGAAAAATAAAAATAGGGTGTCTCAACTGGGTTTAACCCCCGTTTGAGACACCCTGTTTATTATTCTCTTATTATTCATACCGGAGTGCGTCAATCGGATCAAGCAGTGCTGCCTTACGGGCAGGATAGATCCCGAAGAATAAGCCGATGCCGATAGAGAAACCGAAGGCCATAATAATGGAGGCCGACGATATTACCGTACTCCACCCGGCAATTGCCGATATCCCATATGCAGCCCCGATGCCAAGAGCAATCCCTGCAAGTCCGCCGGCCACACCAATCACAACCGCTTCAATTAAAAACTGCATCAAAATATTACGATACCTTGCCCCCAGCGCTTTGCGGATACCAATTTCCCGTGTTCGTTCCGTAACCGATACGAGCATAATATTCATGATACCGATACCGCCAACCAGCAAGGATATGCCGGCAATAAAACCTAACAGCAGCGTAATAGATCCGGTTGCTTCTTCAGCAGTCTCCATAATGCTGACCATATTCCGTACGGTGAAATCATCTGCTTTGTCGGTGCCCAGACGGTGCCGGGACCGCAGCAAAGTAGTGACATCCTCCTGTACCTGGTTGACAATTTCTGTATTTTCAGCCTGAATATTAATTAATTGAATATAGGTAATCCCCATTAACCGTTCCTGTGCCGTTGTCAAGGGAATTACTACTGTATCATCCTGGTCACCGCCGCCAGCTGACTGCCCTTTGCTTTCCAATACTCCAACGACGCGGAAAGGAGTATTGTTAATACGAATCGATTGTCCGATGGGATTAGAA
Organism: Sporomusa sp.; assembly: GCA_029256645.1. The sequence continues at coordinate 5,949 of JAQSXM010000203.1, forward strand.
TCTCCAAACAAATTACCGGAAACGGTAGGCCCGATAACAGCTACCCTTTCTCTTGTCTCCAGATCCTTATCTGTTATAAAACTACCGGCCTGGACAACCATGTTGCGTACATCCAAATAATCCGGTGTCGTCCCCATTACCGCGGTCATCCAGTTCTGATTTCCCGCTACTAATTGATACTGCTTGCTTACACTGGGAGCAACCTTATTCACTCCGTCAACTTCATTGGCAATAGCCTGAGCATCTTTTAATGATAAAGTTATGCCTGACCCGGCCGCCTGCCTTACTCCGGAAGAAGAGGGAGCACCAGGTGACACCATAATAAGATTGCTTCCCAGCCCGGCAATAGAGTTCGATACCTGATCCCGTACTCCCATACCGATGGAAACCATGGCAATAACGGCTCCAACCCCGATGATAATACCTAGCATGGTGAGGATAGAACGCATTTTATTGCCTACCAGAGCATTTAGTGCAATTGATACACTCTCACGGAACATTGCGTCACTCCTCTCCGGTATCCCG
>JAQSXM010000204.1 GCA_029256645.1 Sporomusa sp.
TCGCCATCCCCAATACAAAGCGCACAACCGGCTGGGAACCGCCGCGTGACCTAAACTCACCACTAGCACGGGACAAACCGAAAGCACCAAGCACAAAGCCCAGAATCTCAGGCCGTGCATACTGCAGGGTAGGCGTGCTGTGAATTCCCAGCGCACCGGCAATATCCCGCAATTGACAAGCAGCACAGAAGCCATAATTGCCCGGATTACCGAACTTCACCAAAAGTACCGCCCCGAGACCAAATACTACCCCGGTAATAATAATCAGCCAGTTCACCTAATCACCTCATATATAATATTTTGAATACATAAATAAATATTATATATGAACAATAATATTCCTGCTCTACCAGGCTTTAACAGGAAATTTTATCTTACTCTGTCGAATTAGTTGACTATAGTTTAGTCCGCACAAATTAATTGAGGTGAGCGCATGTCTTACATACAATCTTTAACTGTATTCTCATATGTTGCCGAAGAGGGAAGCTTTTCGGCTGCTGCAAAAAAATTGGAGCTTACACAGCCAACCGTTTCGTTCCACATTGATAACCTGGAAAAGAATTTTGGATGTCCCTTATTTATCCGGACATCCAAAGGGGTCTCCTTAACAATATACGGCGAGAGACTATATGAGACTACCCGGATAATAAACGACCTGGTTGCTGGCACCCACAAAGAAATTCAAGCAATGGCGCAAGGTTCAGCCGGCCGGATACTTCTTGGCGCCAGCACAATTCCTGCAGATTATATCTTACCGCCGCTCCTATCGTATTTCCTTAAAGACCACCCCGGCTTGAGCATATCCTTGATAACAGGGGACAGTCATACTATCTTAGAGAAATTTAGCCAGGGTGAGTTTCCGATTGCCGTAATCGGCACTAAGCCAGATGCTAGTCTTATTAGTCAGCCGCTATGGACTGATAATCTGATCCTTGCAGCCCACCCGAATTACAAAACAACAGCCCAAAATCCCCCGTCTAAAGACTGGTTACTTACGTTGCCGTTCATTTTACGTAAAAAGTCGTCTGGCACAATCAGCTCCGCCCTCAATGCTCTAAGTCGCCTCAATATCAACCCGGACGACCTCAATATTGTTATGGAAGCTGGCAGCAATCAGGCTGTAAAAGCAGCTATCCTGAATGAAATAGGGGTTGGCTTTATTTCGGCCTGGGCTGTTGAACCAGAGCTTACCTCCGGGCAGTTAGTTGCACTGCCGCTGCCCGGACCGGTAATAGAGCGTCAATTTTACGCAATTTGCCGCCAACCGCTACTGCCGGCATGCCTGGGATTATTCTGGGAATACCTGATTGCACAGAGATAAAAACAACAGTTTTTTTATTATACACCCAGAACAAATGTTTGCAAAACATTTGTTCTGGGTGTATAATTATTTTAGAACGCCCTGATGGTTAACGCTTGGCCTTTCAAGACATTAAGATTAAGCAAGAGAGTGATTCATGTGGATGTTTTCGATAAGTTAAAAATTCTAACCGATGCGGCAAAATATGATGTAGCTTGCACATCTAGTGGTGTGAATAAAAAGGCATCGGCCGGAGGAATTGGTAGTGCGTCCGCTTGTGGAATCTGTCACAGCTTTTCGGCAGATGGGCGGTGCATTTCTCTGTTAAAAGTATTGCTGACCAATGTTTGCGCTTATGATTGTAAATACTGCGTTAATCGCTTGTCTAACGACACGCCGCGGGCTTCCTTTACGCCACGGGAATTAGCTGAGCTGACCATCAATTTTTATCGCCGAAATTATATTGAAGGCCTTTTTTTGAGCTCTGGTGTGCTGAAAAATCCAGACTATACTTGCGAACAAATGATTGAGGTCCTGCGAATTCTGCGACAAGAGTATCGGTTTTCGGGATACATCCATGCCAAGGCCATCCCCGGAGCCGACAGTACACTGCTTGCCAACCTTGGTATGCTGGCTGACCGAATGAGTGTGAATATTGAGCTGCCATCTCAAAATAGTTTGCAGCTGCTGGCACCGGATAAGTCCAAACATTCCATTTTTACACCCATGGGCTATATTCAAAATCGCATACAAGAAAATTCGCGAGATTTAGCAAAGTATCGGCATGCAGCCAAGTTTGTTCCTGCCGGACAGAGTACTCAGATGATCATAGGCGCTACGCCAGACACAGATTATCAAATTTTAAATTTAACCGAAGGCCTTTATCGGAAATATAAACTGAAGCGCGTCTTTTTTTCTGCCTATATGCCAGTAGCTGAAAATAGTCTTCTACCTACATTAGATACAAAACCACCGCTATGGCGTGAGCACCGGCTTTACCAGGCGGACTGGCTATTACGGTTTTACGGCTTTGCCGCTAACGAGCTTCTTGATCAGCAACATCAAAGTTTTAATCCCTATTTAGATCCTAAATGCAACTGGGCACTCAATCATATGGATTTTTTTCCTGTGGATGTAAACCGTGCTCCCTATCGTGACTTGCTGCGAATACCAGGCATCGGCATAACCAGCGCCAAGCGCATTGTAACTGCCCGACGTACAACGTCGCTCTATTCTGATGACCTGAAAAATCTGGGGGTTGTCCTCAAGCGAGCGCAGTATTTTATAACCTGCGGTGGAAAAACAGTGGACGGCATAAAGATCACACAAAATATGATGCTCCGCTCTTTACTATCCGAGAAAACGCTGGAACTATATCATGCAAATTTCTCCTCGCAGACAGAACAGCTTTCACTTTTTGCCCAGCCGCCGCTGCTCACCTTTCCACAGGAGGATATACGAAAATGCATAACCAGTCAGATCTGATTTACAGCTATGATGGAAGTTTTGATGGATTATTGTGCTGCGTATTTGAAAGTTATGAAAAAAAAGAAATTCCACTAGATATTCTACTGGCAGATGCATCCCAGCCCCTGCTCTTTTCCGCAAAAAAAATTCATACTGATTTGTCAAAAGCAAGTCGAGTGTTAGCTTCTATCCCTAAAAAAATGGGTACTTCAGCACTAAATTTAGTACGACACGCCTTTTTAACTTGTCTTGTTCAAAAAGAGTTGTACATCCTGCTATTTCTGCGACTAGGGTATAGCTATGGCCCGACTGTAATGAACATGCTAACCGACGACGTAGTGAATACACTCTTTAAAGCAGTTAATCACTTAAATAGGGAAAGTCATTTGCTAAAGGGCTTCCTGCGGTTTTCTATTTTTAATAACGTTCTCGTGGGCGAAATCGAACCCAAAAATTACGTACTGCCGCTACTGGTGCAGCATTTTTGCGAGCGTTATCCAGAAGAGCGCTTTTTAATCCATGATAAAGCACATGGCATGGGACTAGTGTATCAGCCATACCAGTCTGCGGTCATTCCTATTGGAGCTCTTGAATTGCCGGAAGTAGATGAGGAAGAGCAAACCTTTCGCGAACTATGGCAATTATTTTATGATACTATTGCGATACAGGGACGGCATAACCCACAATGCCGCATGAGCCACATGCCTAAGCGTTACTGGGCATACATGACAGAGTTTGACCGCACACAAAAAAATATCACGCCAAAGCTGCCTGGCTCTAGCGTGAAGTTATTGAGCATGGGATTGGCTAAGAATAACTAAGAAAGATTTATCATTTCCTGGTAGCCAAAAGAGGAAAACTATGGATATTAATCGAAGCTATATGTAACTTTATAGAAGGAGCGACATTATGCAGGCATCCATATTAGTCTACCGCTTATTTGATACTGCCGACTCTATCGACCTGGTTAAGGCTGAATCCCTGTTGGCTACCGGCGGTCATGTATCAAGGCTGCGCCTGACTCGTGTTTCACCCAAAGCCATCGTTTTTAAAGATCCGCCAGTCACCGTCATGCTGGCTCAGCAGCAAATCCCTGTCGGTGATCGTACTTTTCCGGCTGATGTCCGCGCCAGGATCTATGACTTCGGCGTAATTAGCATTATTATGCAGGTGAATCTTCCTGATGATTTTGTGTATCAGGATCTAATTAACCTGGCCCCAGCCATCGATCAAATGCCTGATATATTTTTTCTCCGCACACTTGAGGCTGTCCTGACTGGCATCAGACCGGCGCTCAAAAGCGAACACGCATCAATCGTTGAAGAAGATCTGGTCGTCTACTATTTCAAGGAATGGCATCAGGACTGGGACCCAGTACCTGTTCTTCTTGCTGACAAAGAGCCTGTCAGTCCCGAAACACGGCAGGAAACATTGGCGAACCGTTTATCTTATGCAAATGATTTTACCCTGCTCGGCTGGAATACGGTAATTGTTTATGACCCGTCCGGCAGCCCGGATATTCCCGACCTGCTGGAGTTTGCCAATGCGCAGTTTCTGGAGCTGCGCTATTATGATCTGATGCTCAACCAGGAGATTGACAAAATGTATGATGCGATTACCGAAGCCGAACGCACCGTTGTCTACCGGCGGCTGGGCAGGTATCGCCGGATCAGGCGGCAGCTCTTAGAGCTGATGGCCGATATTACCTCTGTCACCAGCGAAATTGAAAATTCGCTAAGAATCACAGAAGATGTTTTCTACGCCAGGGTATATACAACCTACCTGCGTATCCTGCGCATCCACGACTGGACGGCCAGTATTGATCAGCGGGTAGAGGTTATTCAACGCAGCTATAACCTGCTGACTGATGAAGTAGTAACCAACAGAGCCGAAATCATGGAGGTTGCAATCATCCTCCTCATAGCTTTTGAAATAATATTATCTCTTGTAAAATTTCATTGATAGGTTAACAAACCTTTATCTAACCAGCTGATCTGCATATACCAGCCTGATGCCGGCTGCCTCAATTTCCGGGATCATTTCCCGTACAGCAATGACAGAATTAGGCCGGGCATGACCAATGACCGTTACACTCCCATTTCTCTGAGCCATAGCAACTGCTTTACGCAGTTGTTTTTTTATTAACTCAACATCTGAGCTGTTATCTAAAAACAGCTCATTTTCTCCTGTCCGCAGCCCAAGTTGCCTTGACACATCAGCCGCCACCGTTTTGCCGTTGGTACGACTGTCAATGAAAAAAAGATTATGCTCTTTGATAACACTCAATACAGTTTTCATCACCCGCCGGTCTGCAGTTGCCTTTGATCCCTGATGATTATTGACACCTTTGAGGCCAGGTATCGAAGCAATGGCCTTTTCCACCCTCTGCTGGATCTCTTCATCAGACATATTTACAGTAATGACTGTCGGCTCTACCTCTTCAGCCGCTGACAACGGCTCCAGCGGCAGGTGCAGCATCACCAAATGACCGGCGCTAAGGGCCTTTGACGCCGCCTCATTACTGTATGGGCGATATGGCAGCACAGCAAATGTAATCGGTCGTCCCATATTAGCATATTCGGCAATTGGTTCCCTGATATAGCCAAAATCATCAATCACTATCGCCATATAACCAGCCTTGCTTTCCGTTTTTGGCTTAGGCGGTAATGCACCCTTTTCTTTAGCAATATATATCCTGTCAGTTACCAGGGTTAGCGGTTCACTGTTTAGGCTATCCTTGATACCGACATCAATACGCACAGCCGGCGATCCGTTATAAGTATCTGGTTCAGTAGCGATTACCTTACCGCCGGCTTTAGCAGCAAGTGGGGTTAACACCTGTTCCACCGCCTCCGGTGACCTTGTTTCCGGGAGCGTAATCAGCATACTCCGGGTATGCCAGCGGATAATCCCCTCAACCCCGGTGCGGGGAACCTCCTGCTTAGCTTCTTTCACCGCTGTAGGTGTTACATTAATACTGTTTAGACCGCCATCAACAGCGGCATGAATTTTATTAGCTTTTTCTGTGAAGTCAACTACCACACCGGCTCCCGTCTTCTCCAGATTATAGCCAGGATTAGGCTGTATTGGAGCCTTTTCGGTGGGGTGACTGGTTTGATAAAAGATGATTGCTGCCAAAATAGCGCTGAGTGCCAGTATCCATTTAAGATTATTGCTTTTTTTCGCCATAGCGGTTCTCCTTGTGTGTTGTGCACCAATTAATTTTCCATAATCATTATATATTTGGGGTGATGTTAATGTCTACCCGCTTTCTACTGATTCTGTCATTATAACCAGATAACAGAAACTTAACATAAAGTTAACACACCCTTAAAATACCAGTGCAGGATAATCTCTTGCCAAAGACTAACAGTTTATAGCAAGAGCAAAAATGACTTATGAGAAAATACTTGCACGATAAAGGAGTACAGCGTGAGCTTATTAAAGCGCATTACAGCCAGAAGCAAGCTACCACAAAATTTCAACATTAAACTACCTGCCAGATTGCGTTGTCAGCTAAAGCTGCCTGAGGATCTAAAAAAATTCCAGGTAAAAGCCTTTTCGACTTTGTTGTGCCGCTTCAGCTTACGAGCAAAGCTACTCATTGTAGTAGCAATTTTTTCGCTATTATCTATTGTTATTGGAGTAGTCGGATTACATAGCATAAAGACTGCCAATGATGCCCTTAA
>JAQSXM010000205.1 GCA_029256645.1 Sporomusa sp.
TCTTTCTTCCGGCGCTTTATCAATTTGATCATAGGCCATGAACTCGGCTCCGCCGTGTTTGGACAGGGTCATGGTGATTGCGGCAGTCAGCGAGGTTTTACCATGATCGACGTGACCAATAGTACCAATATTTACGTGGGGTTTGTTTCTTTCAAACTTTTTCTTAGCCATTTGAGTGTTACCTCCCTTTAAATATCTTTATCATATTATGTATTAACACAAATAATCAGCAGTATACATCATTTTACAAAGCTAGATTATTCTATCTACGCAGCAAAATTCCTGCTATAACTAGTAATAAAAATAAAAAACCTTGCAGTTATTGCAAGGTTTTTTATTTTAGTGTGGTGGCGGCGCAGGGATTTGAACCCCGGACACTTCGGGTATGAACCGAATGCTCTAGCCAGCTGAGCTACGCCGCCATATTGAGATGGAGCTAGTGACCGGGATTGAACCGGTGACCTTATCCTTACCAAGGATACGCTCTACCGACTGAGCTACACCAGCAAGTAGCGCCAAACGACTTATGAACGCCCATCTGCGTTGTTGTCACTGCGGGCGCTTGCTTACGCACCCCAGTGCGCCGCGCTTCACGTCCTCGTTTCCGCCTAGCATCTGGACATTCCTAAGCCGTTTTGCGGCTGAGTGGTAGATATTCGGCTTGTCGCAGATAACATGGGTTTTGGTTCTTTATAAAGCTGTGCTTTATAAATTCAGGATAATTCAGGACTGAATTTAACAAAGCACGTTAATTACTTGGTTGCGGGGACAGGACTTGAACCTGTGACCTTCGGGTTATGAGCCCGACGAGCTACCAACTGCTCCACCCCGCGATATTCAGTGGACAAAGATAGTTTTGGTGGAGGGAGGTGGATTCGAACCACCGAAGTCGTAGACGGCAGATTTACAGTCTGCTCCCTTTAGCCACTCGGGAATCCCTCCGGTAATAACGCAACTCACTATTAGGATGTTCTTCGCTAACGCTTGGAACTAAGCGATTCGCGCCAATCAGTCTTCGCCTCTCGGCTCGCCTTCTTGAGCTCTCAGCTTAATGGAGCTGGCGAGAGGAATTGAACCCCCAACCTGCTGATTACAAGTCAGCTGCTCTACCAATTGAGCTACGCCAGCATCTTTTCCTAGGTTGCCTTGTCTAGTGACAAAACATATTATATAATAACCAAGATGCTGTGTCAATATTTTTTTACTGGTAATTTTACGGTAAGAATCGAGCATAGATCATTACCGGTAATAGGCTGTAAAAACACGGCTTTAGCGTGAGCCGTGTTTTTTTCTATGCCCCCAGTCCGACATTTACCTCGATAAGCTCAGAATCAACCATTAAACTGAGCGCCAAATACTTATTATGGCTGACCCGCACTGTATATTCAGTTCCCACAACAATGCTGGGCGGCGAGATATCTACTGCCAATCCCTGCTTTTCGAAATTAGTAGCGGCATTAGCAGTAACCATATTTACCATTTCCGAGATTGCACTTTGCGCCATTTCATCCATCTCAGGCACCGGCATACCCATCATAATTGTTGAGGCAACCTTTTTAGCGGTATCTGCAGACATATTGTAGGCCACATTTCCTTTAATTCCTTTGGTGATTCCAATGAGCACAGTGACCCCTTGACTCGCTAATACTTGTTCCTTAACCGCTAGCCCACGCCGGTTAATTTCCTTAAAGCCTAATTGCGGTAAAATCGTGGTTATTGCTTCTAAGAATGGATTGATTAATTTTACGTCCAAAACAATACTCCCTCCAACATATCAATATCAGTTTAGCTATCACTTAATTAATAATAGGAACGAAAACATATATTTCGATTTAGCGTAAAAAGAAATAGTAATAGGATATCCCGGCTACACCAAACCGGTAATAGGCAAACGATGCCAGTGTAGAGTTATTAAGGAACCGCAAGAACCAAACAATCGATATATATGCGGTAATGAACGCAACAACAAATCCGATGGCAAACATGGCAAAATCATCAACGCTCAGCTTATTCCATATTTGCATTAAGTCATACACACACGCCACTAACATAAGCGGCACAGCAATAATAAAAGAAAACTCGGCTGCTGCTTTGCGACTCATCCCTAAGAATAGGCCCCCGGCAATTGTTGAGCCCGAGCGGGAAAAACCTGGCCAGAGAGATAAAATTTGAAACAAGCCCACGAAAAAGGCCTGTTTGATTGTCATCTTATCAACATCATTGGTTACTGGACGCTGTGAGATTTTTTCGGCTACAAGCATGAGAATAGCACCCACGATTAGCCCGATAATAACTGTGTAAGGAGAGAAAAGGTATGTTTTAATGAATTCATGCAGAAGATACCCGAGCCCCATTACCGGAATAATCCCGGCTAACACATGCATAGCTGTCAGACTGCCACCAAAGTTATTTAGGGTTCGGGGCCTAAGCATGGCCAAAAATTTATCCCTGTATAAAATAAACACTGATAAAATAGCGCCTAATTGGATAAACACCTCAAATACAGATGCTTTTTCCCCTTCAAACCCCAATAATGCACCTACTAAAATCATATGTCCGGTCGAAGAAATTGGCAAAAACTCAGTCAATCCTTCAACAATACCAATAATGACTGCAATTATATTGTCACTCACTGGGTCACTTCCCTCTTAATTGTTTGTTATTTTCCGCCTGCAGCATACTTATTACCTGGGTATCTGTAGGAAAAGCAAGCTCTGGCACCGAATCAAGCGGAAAGTAGGCTACCTGATCTAAATCATCGCCTGGGCAAAGGGTGCCGCCGGCTACTTGGGCCATAAACCAAACACCAACAGTGTGAACAGCTGGATTATGAAAGTTGGACAAGACCGTATACACCTGCCCCGGCTCAATAACTAACCCGGTTTCTTCCAGAAACTCACGTTTGACAGCATCGCGGATATCTTCATCATATTCCACATAGCCGCAGGGTATGCACCATAGCCCGGAATAACTGGCATTAGCAGCCCGCCTCCCCAGCAAAATAGTTCCGTCTTGCCTTACAATTGCAGCAACCCCCACAATCGGGTTTTCATAAACAGTATATGCACACTTGCTACATACTAAGCGTTCGCGTTCGCCAGCCTGGCGAAAATTTAATTGACCGCCACACTTAGGACAAAAATTATATCGCTGTTGTTTCATCGCTACCTCCTTCGGACACAGACATGTTCCTATTTTACCATATTTCGACTAAATATCCTGCAACATGTAGAAAATTTAATATTTTTCACAAGAAAAACCCGGGGCTTTAGTGTAAAAACACATTATGCTCCCGGGCATCATCATGAATCACATGCAGCCGTTTATTTTGATCCATAAATGCTATAAAAACATTGTGGATACTGTTTAGATGCTGACAACGAAATTCTTCAATCTGCTGCGATGAAAAACCCATATCAGCCAGCGCTTTCTCCTGCAGTTTTCCCTCTAGTATTACAGGCACAAGAATGCTGTTCGGGGTAACATTAAAATTAACCTGGCTTGGTGTTATTGGCAAATGTTCGGCTCGTTTGAGCACGCTTAGTTTACCATGTGGTTCCAAAATAGCAAACTCCACGATAGTAATGTCAAAGACATCTTTTTCACGCAACAGCTGCAACAGGGTTTCTACCGGCATATGTATTTTGCGCAGGCTTTCCTTAATTATTTGGCCGTTTTCGACCATCACCAGGGGCTTAAAGTTTATTTTGTGGTTAACTGGGCGAATTTTGATGCTTAACCAGCCGAAGAACAGTTGCATCCCACCCAGCGCCAACAAGGCAATTAGCGAGCTTGCAAGTTCAATCCGGTGATCAACAATAAGCGCACCTGCCACTGCACCGATAGTAATTGATGTCAAAAAATCAAATGAGCTAAGCTCACCCAACTGACGGCGGCCGATTGTCAGCATAATGACAAGCAATACACCCATACCCGCAACTACCCTAAACAGAGTAATGCCTAACGTTTCCATCGCAGCCCTCCACTGCGCGGATGCATAAAACCACGCACTATTTAGAGCTTAGTATAACCTAAGTGCAGTTTTTCTAATCACCAAAACAAATACCGATTGCCCGCCCAGCGATTAAGAGTTCATTATCAATTGTGACATTATTTGCTTTGCCGGCAATATCAACAATTGGCACACGAATAATCTGATTTTTCTGCAGGGCCACCATGATCCCGAAGGCCCCCTCCAATATACATTGAGCCGCTGCCACACCGTAACGTGTTGAAAGCACCCGGTCAAAAGCTGTTGGTGTACCCCCTCGCTGAACATGTCCCAGTACAGTGCAGCGAGACTCCATTCCTGTAAGCGCCTCAATCTGTCTAGCCAGTTTTTCACCGATGCCGCCTAAGCGTACTTTCTCATGACTGCCTTCGACAATACGCGCTATTGATATTTCCCCGCCTTGAGCATAAGCACCTTCAGCAATAACAATCAAGCTGAACTGCCGTCCACGCAGCTGGCGTTCTTTGATCTTGGCAATAACCGATTCTGTATTAAAGGGGATCTCTGGAATGAGGATACAGTCAGCACCACCCGCCAGGCCTGCATGTAAAGCAATCCAGCCGGCATATCTGCCCATCACTTCAAGTACCATGACCCGGTGATGGGATTCAGCGGTAGTATGTAGCCTGTCAAGGGCATCAGTAGCCACGCCAACAGCAGTATCAAACCCGAAAGTCCGTTCAGTATCAGGTATGTCGTTGTCAATGGTTTTCGGAACAGCGACTACCGGTAAACCCATTTGATAGAATTCAGCAGCAATTTTAAGAGTACCATCACCACCAATAACAACAAGAGCCTCAATCCCTGCCTGCCGCAGGTTATCCAGAGCGTGAGCCGACATATCTTTATAAACGATTTCCCCAGCCTCCGTTTGAGGGTAGCTGAATGGATTATCACGGTTGGTGGTCCCTAGCATAGTCCCCCCACGGGGCAAAATACCCGCAACACTCTCGTCGGTCAATTGAATCATTTTATTTTCAACCATTCCGCCAAACCCATTTTTAATTCCCCAGACTGCCAATCCCCTCCCCAGCGCCGTTCTAACAACAGCCCGAATTACAGCATTAAGGCCGGGCGCATCGCCACCACCGGTCAGTATTGCAATGGTTTTCACCTTATTCACATTATCCATATATTAATCACCTCATCTAAGTTTCTATATGTTCCATGTTAGCAAATTAGCAGGGGCAGCGTTTATTACATCAACACCCTAAGACGCATGTACATACTTTAGCGAGTTATATATATTAGGAGAACATAAGAAAAAATGACACCGACTAATGGTGTCATTTTATGCTGCGTTGGTCATCATAGTTTTCGCTGTAGCTGGTCAAGTCCGACGAAGCATCTTTATTAAGACCGGTAAGACCTCTGTACATACCGCGAATATCGCTGTCTTCACCACGATTTTCCAGATAGCGCTCCAATTTACGTTTTACCCGCTGCAAAGCGTTGTCAATCGACTTGACATGGCGGTCAAGTTCAACAGCAATCTCCTGATAAGACTTGCCATCAAGGTAAGACATCAGTACCTTCCACTCAAGATCGCTTAAAATTTCACCCATTTTTTCTTCAATATCAACGAATTCCTCACGGCTGATTACCAGTTCTTCCGGATCAGTCACTTTCGAGCCGGATAGTACATCTAAGAGTGTCCGGTCAGAATCTTCATCATAAATAGGTTTATTTAAAGAAACGTATGAATTCAAAGGTATATGCTTTTGTCTGGTGGCGGTCTTAATGGCGGTAATAATTTGCCGGGTTACGCACAATTCCGCAAAAGCTCTAAACGACGAGAGCTTGTCATTGCGGAAATCTCGAATGGCTTTGTATAAGCCAATCATGCCTTCTTGAATGATGTCCTCACGCTCAGCGCCGATTAAAAAATACGATCTGGCTTTAGCCCGCACAAAATTACGATATTTATTAATCAAATACTCCAGAGCGACCGTGTTGTCATTATCTTTGGCGTCAAATACTATTTCTTCATCAGTTAAGTTGTCAAAACAACCATACAGATCGCGTTGAGTATTAACCCGCATCGCATCGCCCCCACTAGTTTTTATTTTGCTGTCGATAATGGCCAACCTGATTTTTATCTATAAAAACCGGCCATTTGTTCATCGTGAAAAAAATAAAAGTGCACTAAAAGGATTAGTGCTTACCGTATTAGTTCACGTCTTGTCACAATAAATTATACCTTTAAGCACAAAGTTAGTCAAGCCCATCTCTGCGGATCGCATCCAGGCGCTTAAGGATATCTTTCCCCAGACGATTGCCAAGCTCATGACGGTCTCGTGCTAATACCCTTTGAGAGATGTTTTCTTTAATTTCTTTTTTGGTGCTGGCAACGTCATTCTTTAGCTCGCGGGCTGAAATGCGGAACGCGCCAGCCCCTAAAATAAACATCTGTTCCGCCAGGT
>JAQSXM010000206.1 GCA_029256645.1 Sporomusa sp.
AAAAGCCGTATCCCTGGATACAGCCTTACAGCAACCGTTAGTCCTGTATAACACGCAATATGTAACCAATTGTGGCCTGTCGGAGCTATTGAGCAAACACAGCCCCTTAAAAATTGCTTATCGTTTTGATGATTTTAAAATAATAGAAACCGTTGTAGCGTCAAGCACCTGCATTGCGTTTGCCCCCAAATTTATGACTGAGTATTATCTTCAAACAGGTTCTATTATCCCCATACCCATTAAGGATAACCCGGTAAAAGCCTCGTTTGTCATTATCTGGACCCGCAGTCACCATCTGTCACTTGTTGAAAAAGAGTTTATCAACACCGTAAAATCATTGTGCTCGATGTGCGAGTTTGTAACGTGATTTTTCAGGATTACTGACAACAAACAGGGTACCTATTGTAATGATGACAGCACCAAGAAATAAGGCAATCGTTACCTGTAAGCCGGAAAACAGCCATTCAAAGAAGATTGCCCATAAAATATAGGTAATATTAAGACTCATCGCCCTGCCGACGCCGATTAGGTGCATGGCCCGGTACCACATCAGATATGATCCTGCACCAGCCAGGGCGGTTACTGCTATATACCAAAAAGCTTTAGCCGTAAGGGCCTCAATGAGAACCTGATAGGGTGCCTCGCCCAGCAAGGGAAAGATCACAATCAGGAATACAAGAAACGAGGCTGCCTTACGAATGCCAACAGCAATATCCGGGTCAATGGTATGCATGCCGTAAGTGGAGATCACCCCCTCTAACGCCCAGCCAATCGCGGCCAGCATCGAGAATCCGATTCCCAGATAAAAAGCAGGGACATTGCCTGCTGGTGGCATGTATCCGATCATACCGGCACCAAGCATTGATAACAATATCCCGACCCAAGTACGCAGCGGTATCCTTTCTTTAAGGAAGATTGCCCCCAGAATAGCCCCTATTGCCGGATAAGCGGCCGTAATGGCGGCTGCACAGCCGGCACCGGCTAAGTGAATACCCAGCAAATTTGCGGACATCCCGACAGGCCCGCCCATAATACCGGCCAGTACCACGATCCCGGCCTTTTTTGTCTGCATCACCCGGCGGTATTCCTGCCAGCCGCCATTCACAAGGTTCGTAAGAAGCACCCACAAACCGGCAAAGCCATCATGGATACAAGCTCCCACCAAAACAACGGTAAGGGGGCTTATATGATTTGAGAATGGCTCCATGGTTAGGTTTATCCCCATAAGTACCCCGTCCAATCCCCACAATACCCCGGCAGCCAGCCCCAGCCACAACCCTTTTTTAGCAAGTGCCCCGTTACTTGCCTGTACAGCCGGGGCGATTCTTATATCCATTGTTTTCTCCACTCTCTGCCAGGTCAGCTGTGTATCTGCCCAATTAAATACTGGCGCATATCATTAAACTCCTTTGAGGATCGCAGCCAGCTGAACGAATGCTCCGGCCGGCGCAGCAGCGGATTGGGAAAATCCTTCACGATACGACCGGGATTAGGGTGCATAATGATAATCCGCCTAGCCAGCAACAATGCTTCGTCTACATCATGGGTAATAAACAACAGGCATTTACGTGTCTTTTGCCAAATATCATACAGATTTTTTTGCATCGTCTCTCGGGTGAAGGCATCCAGTGCACTGAATGGTTCATCCAGTAAGATCATCCGGGGATCTGTGGCAAGCGTCCGGGCAATGGCCGCCCGCTGCTTCATCCCCCCTGACAGCTGAAACGGCAGAAGCTTGGCAAAGCCTTCCAGGCCAACCAGCTGGAGATAATGTTCAACCAGCTCCTTACGCTTCTCTTTGCCCACCTGTTTCATTTTTAACCCGAATTCAATATTCTTCTCAATACTTAACCACGGAAACAGGTTGGGATGCTGAAAGACTACCCCCACCTGCGGGTCCGGCTTGGTATGTATTTTACCGTCCACGGTAATCGTACCGGTTGTCGGTTTTAGATACCCGGCAATAATATTAAGCAAAGAAGACTTGCCGCAGCCTGACGGCCCCAGCATACAAACAAAATCATCCCCGGTTAGCTCCAGGCTGATGCCTTCCAATGCCTGAATATCTGCTGCAGCCTGAGAGTATCGCAAGCTAATGCCATCCAGCTGAATCACCGGCAGCTCGGCTAAAAAATCATGTGTACCCTGCAGTAGACTTTGCTCATTGCAAGACATCGTAATCCCTCCTATTTTTTCCCCTCATACAGATCATTGCGAATAGCCTTTTGGTATACCGTTAAGTCAGGAGCACTTGTGATTGTTTTTTGTTCAACCAGAAAATCGGCTGTACTCTTTAACAATTTCGCAAATTCACCAGGCTGGCCGGGCGTTCCGAAATACTTAGCCTCGGTTTGCTGGGAAGCATCCAAAACAATAATCTCATTCATAGCTTTCAGGCTGTCTTCTGCCGATAACCCTAATTCTTTCGACAAGGCTTTGGCCGACTCTTGCGGATGGTCCCGGTAATAGTGCACGGCTTCATCAAGTACGGCAATATAGCCTTTTACAACATGGGGGTATTGCTTGACAAACTCACTGTAGACAATACCAAACTCGCCTGTTAATCCCCCTTTATCAGCTACATCTTTAGAGGTAATAATGACTTTGCCGCCACCGGCGATCAACTGGGCCTGTGTCGGCTGCCAAACATAACCGCCGGCAATATCGCCTCTGTGCCAGGCTGCCAATAAATCCGGCATTTGCATATCCAGTATCGTTATCTCTGCAGGGTTAACCCCTTGCTGTTTCAATGCAGTTAATAGACTAAAATGAGATGTAGACCCAAAGGCTGTGGCAATCTTCTTCCCTTTTAGGTCCTGGAGACTGTTAATCCCGGCATCTTTTTTGACCACCAGTGCTTCACTCACACCGATTACATCATGTAAATAATACACCTGGTATGGCAGCCCTTTGGCAATACCGGCAGTACCCGGTGGTGTGCCAATTAACCCAAAATCAATGGAGCCGCTGGCAATCGCTGTATTGATATCCCGCCCTGAGTCGAACTTCAGCCACGAAATTTTAACCTCCGGGAACTTCTTCTCTGCCAACCCCAGCGCTTTAGCAAGCAATTCACCATTCGGGCTCACCTGATAGCCAATGCGGATCTCTTTAGGCAAGGCCTCCTTGCCTGCTGGTGCTGCAGCCTGTTTGTTATCACCGCTGTTTGAGCAACCGGCAAGCAGCAGCAGGGTCCCTGCCAACATTAGAATCAACAAACTTTGCAATCTTTTTTTTATACTCATAACCACTTTCCTTTCCAGCTTAACGCTGAGACAAATAATAATATAAACTTATTCCTTACCAACCCATGGTGAAGTACGCCGCAACACCGCACGGATGCAACTGTCCAACAGGATGGCTATCACCCCCATTATGATAATCCCCACGTAAATAATGTCATTGCGCAGAAACTTGCTGGCATCCAGCACCATCCAGCCAACCCCTGAAATAGCGGCTACCATCTCAGCGGCTACCAGGGTTGAATACGCCACGCCGACCGAGGTGCGTAACCCTGTCAGCAAATCTGGCAAACACGATGGAAAAACGACATAAACAAGCAAGCGCCAATTAGAGGCCCCCAGCGATTTCGCCACATTAATGCGATCCCCCGGTATACACTGCACGCTATATACCCCGGCAATAAACAGTGGTGGGAAGGCGCTTAAGAACAAGAGCGCCACCTTGGAAACATCGGTAATGCCAAACCATAACACCAACAGGGTATAATACGCCAGCGGCGGCAGCGGGCGGTAAAACTCAATAAAGGGATCAAATAATGCCATCAGCAGCCGTGAACTGCCGCAAAGAATCCCCAGCGGTATCGCTGTCGCCAAAGCCAGCACCAGCGCCAGAAACAGCCGCTGCATGCTTGCCAGGATATGATAGTACAGGCTCTGGCCTTTGTAGCCTTCCCGGAGAATATCGGTAAAAGCGGCCCACACCAGCTCCGGCGACGGTACAAAAATCGGATTAAACAGCTGAAACCGGCTGCCTATTTCCCAAAATCCGAAAGCAACTACTACAGCAGCAATAGATACACCTTTATATAGCCACTCCTGCGGCAATATCAGCTTGTTTCTCAGTGAAGCCTTGTTTCTCTGCATCCTCTTACCATCCCTTATCAAAGCTTTGCTCAGGCTGACCAGTAACCGGAGTACAAATAGAAAAGGCCTTCAACATATTGCACTCTGCACAATATAAGAAGGCCTCTGGTTATCCAGTCAGCTTACTTATGATTTTTTTATAATTATATCTAAAATACACCTTTTCCTGTCAGCCGTCAACAGGTTGCCTCCCGTATTCCGGGTCAGACCTCTGGCTGGCGCAATCAACAGGAGCAGCACCCTGTACAATCGCTATGGATCACTTCCTTTTTGCCGGTTTCAGCAGCTGCACACCCTGTGTCCAGTACCCGGTCAATCACAGCAACTAATACCTCCTTGGGATGCACCCCGCCGATCCGTTCCCGCACCTCACCCTTGTTAAAAAGCAGTAAATGAGGTATCCCCTGTAACCGGAAGCGTTGGAACAGTGGTTTATATTTATCCACGTCTACCCAGCATACATTTAGTCTATGGGCATTCTCGTCAGCAATGTCAAGGATAACAGGGGCTAACTCCTTGCATATCTTGCAGCGTTTTGATCCGAAAAAAACCAGCGCCGGCAGACTGCTGTCAAACGTAAATTCATCGAAGTTCTCTTCAGTAACCTTCGTCATTACATTTCCTCGCATAAAAATGTCTCATCCTCTTTTAGTCTATATACTATTACCGCTCCAGCAAAGCCTGATAAATGACCCCGCCCTCAACATTCCCGGGCATAGGGGCTGCCGTTAAATGACAGATAGTAGGCACCACATCCACCATTCGTACCCGCCTATGCAAGATTTCGCCTTGTTTTACCCCTGCCCCCACCATCATAAACAGCGCCTTCATTGAGCACCCCAGCAGCGTATGATTGCTGAGTCCATTCCCGTGGCACCGGGTAAACTCGGGTTCCAGAATATAGAAGATATCGCCGCAGTTAGGCCCGCCCAGGCCAACAGCCTCCATATCGTTCCGGTTCATCGCAAAGGCGACCACCCGCCTGCCGGTATGCGGATCACGATAGCTGTATAAATCATCAATGATTTTTTCAACCAGCTTGTCATACTCGTCCGGCTCCACACTCCCTTGCGGGTCCCGGCCTTTAAGATTAATATAGATAAAGGTAGCCCGCTGAGCGACCGCTTTCGTATTGGCCCAGTCAATCTCAGCTTTCCCATTAACATCTTTTAGTTTGGTATACCCCAGCTGCCCCATAATGCCGACATTAATCCCCCACATATCGCCAATCAGGGGATGCTCGGTTGCAGGGTTTTTGCCAACCCCGCCATGATCGGAGGTAATAATAATTGTTGTATCCGCATCCAGCCGGTTCAGCATCTCCCCGACAAAATCATCACTGATTTCATAAATCTTCTCAATCAGTTCCTGGTATCGCTCATATTCGGCAGAGGTTTCCGGGAAGATATAATCCAGATAGAAATGATTGAACATATCAATCCCATGCATGTGGGTATAAAAAAGGTCCCACTCTTTATGATCCAGCAGATAGTTTATCGCATCCACATGCCATTGATACATCTGTCTGACTGAATCCAACAGAATACTGTCAGCCAGCGGATTCAACCGGTCATAGTTTACCGGCTGCAGCATCGGTCCCACTTGCTCATACAACTCCTGCCCGATTTCAGCAGGGTAAAAATATTTACCCCCTGTCAGATCCAGGACGAAGGAATAGTAAAAGGTCAGCGAGCTTCCGTCAGAGTTCATAGTAAGAACCCTGATTTTATAAGCTACCGGCGTGTCTTTGCCATTCACGGTAAAGGTGTCATGGATCCAGCCGCTCCACTCATTGACCAGAGCCTCACCCAGTGCCTGTTCTGCCTGTTTACTGCGATAAATGCTGATTTTATTATAGGTTTTACCATCGGCGGCAGTCAGTAAGCCATAGCGACGGGCTTGCCCGCTATTCACCGGCAAAACGACTTCCCGCGCCCCGGCCGGAGCGTTTTTCCAGCCTTTAGCCGGTTTGATCGGCGTTATCACCTGATCTGCATTAGGGATATCTGCTGATAGCTCCCCATCCTCGACTGTTGTTACAAGCCCTGGCTGTGTATAGCCATAACCCTCGTATTCCTCCTTGCTGATATCTGCCTTAACGGAGGATATATCGCCCTCAACCCGGCAATCTGTACCGCTGTTATCGATTACGTGAGGAATCTCCCGGATCGGAAACTCGCCCTCTTTACATTCATACACTTTTTCATAATCGATATAGCCCCGTAAATTAGTATAGATACTTGTACCATCTACATAGATCGCCTGATCTGTAGTCGGCGGCCAGGCGGTTGGATAGTTAAACAATATACTC
>JAQSXM010000207.1 GCA_029256645.1 Sporomusa sp.
TAAGCCCAGATATCAATCTCATTCCAGTGCAGGATGGGATGTACCCGGATATGATTGCCTTTGGGGAAATCGGTTTTAAACTGGTTCCACAGCTCAGGCGGCTGGTTGGTATAATCCCATTCTGAGTCTTTATTGCGTTCGCTAAATACCCGTTCCTTGGAGCGTGACCCCTCTTCATCCCGGCGTATTCCTAATATCAGCCCTTCGAACTCATATTTTGTAACCACCTGCTGCAAACCGTCGGTTTTTAAAGCCCTACAGCATACCAGCCGGCCTTTTTCCGGCCCCATTCCTGCCTGCAGCGCCTCTTCGTTGGTATGGACAATCAGCTCAAGGTTGTATTCCTTTGCTACCCTGTCCCGAAACTGGATCATCTCAGGGATTTTATAGGTTGTATCAACATGAATAAACGGAAACGGACAGTGCCCAAAGAATGCCTTTTTGGCCAGCCATAATAATACAGTCGAGTCTTTGCCAATTGACCACAGCATACCCAGCTTGCCAAACTTCTTATAGGCTTCTCTCAATATAAAAATACTTTGTGCTTCCAAGCGATCCAAATGATCCATATATAAACGCCTCCCTAATATGCATTGGCCTGGTTCTTATCCACAGGTATAATCCGCTCCCGGCCATCAGGCTGAACAACAATCCAGTACAGCACAGAGCCGTCCTGCCGGGTGTAGAGCAAACTGCCCCGTCCCCCGATATCAGCCCCCAGATAATACTGAATTGCCTTATAGTTACATTCCTTTAAACAGGAGGTACAGCCCCAACAGTCCTGGGGAGCTGTAATCTCTGTTTTCCCTGAGCCGCCGGCACTGAGCAGGCTGCCAGGACAGACCTCCCGGCACTTGCCACAGCCGCTGCACTTTTGGCTGTCAATCCTGATGCTCATAGATCTCATCCCTCTTTACCAAGTCTCTAAACACAATCCTGACTTCACCGTTTTCCAGCCTGGAGTTAACGTATTTTAGCCAGTCATTATCATTTTTGTCCGGATAATCGGTGTTTTCCTGAAATGAGTGCCAGCGGGTCTCTTGCCTGGCCTCAAGATGGCTGATGAGAACCTTGCAGACATACAGCCTGTCAATCACCTCACAGGTATGCAGTAGCTGACGCATGTCCTTGGCCCGTAGTTGCCTGCACAAAACCAGCAACTCTTCGATCCGCTGTCTGGCCACCTGCAGCTTCTGGTAATTATAGGCATAACCTGATGAAATGCCGCCGGCATAATCATCCATATTTTTTTGCATGGCCTCTTCGATGTCGGCCGCAGTGTAAAGTGCTTCCCCTTGCAGCAAGTGCTGCAAAGCTGCTATCCTGCTGTGTATTTCAGTTTGCTCCGGCCAGTGATTCTGTTGATCCTTTATATAGTCCAAGACCGAGAATGCGGCAATCTCCCCCTCGGCAAAACAGCCTGTCACAAATTTTTGCGGGCTGCCCCCGGCCACATCACCGGCAGCGTACAGTCCGGCAAGGGTTGTCGCCCGGTGGGTGTCTACCCAATACCCGCTGGCGGTATGCCCCCCGACAATATAGGGCTCGGTACCTTCTATCTCCACGTTTTCCGCAGCAGGTCCCTGCCGTTCCAGCCAGCGCAGCGTCTGGGCCGGAGCCATATTCAGATAGGCTTTGTATAATTCGTCTTCCTGCTTTGCAGTAATCCCTACTGTCTTTAAGAAACAAGGCCCCTGGCCCTGTTTATTTTCCATAACGGTAGAGTATAGGCGGTTAGCGGTACTCATAACCCCATATTGTTTTTCATATTCCTCGCCCCGGCTGTTTACCTGCTGCGCACCAACACCCTGGGCAATGGTGCCTGTAGGGGCAATCGTATCCTTACAGCGCAAAGCGATAAACCGCATCTCAAATGTAGTCATTTCCGCGCCGGCCCTAATGCCCATCGCATAACCCGCCCCGGTATTAAAGGGGCTATACCACAGCTTATGTCTGGAGAAGCCGGGGTTATTGGGCCGGTAAAGACCGGCGGCGCCCCCGGTGGCACAGATGACAGACTTGGCAGAGATAATATAAAAAATGGGAGAGTCTACAGAAAAGCCATACGCACCGACCACTTTTCCATCCTGCACAATATAATCGGTCATGTTAATCCGGTTAATTACAGTCACATCCTGGCAGTTCCCTATAGCCTCAGCCAGAATTGGCTTGATGTTCTCACCGTTGATTTTTATGTTCCTGTTTCCTCTGGCAACATATTCGCCACCGGCATCTTTCTGGATAACCAGACCCAGTTGCTCCATTTTATGGGTGACTTGATTCAGCCGCGCTGCTGCCGTATAGACAAGATCCTCTCTAACTACACCGGCAGCATCATTTTTAACATAATTAAGGTAGCTTGCCGGTGTTTGACCTTTAACAATATATGCATTAAGGGCATTCACCCCGGCTGCCAGACAGCCGCTGCGTTTAATATTGGCCTTTTCTGCAATAATGACCTTGGCAGCAGAATTCTCCGCAATTGTTAGGGCGGCAAAACAGCCTGCTGTCCCGCCGCCGATAATGAGGATGTCTGTTTCGAGTCGCTTTTGCTCTAAAATCATTTCACTTCACACTACTTTCCGCTTCCTGCCGGCTGACTAGTAAAAAGGTTAAGACAAACCCTCAATCCGTGCAGGAGTTTGCTTAACCATTATTTAGATAACATAATCATCCGGAATAAATATTTTCAAGTCCTTAGGTTTAACGAATACCTGCTCCCCTGACTGTAGGTTAAGGGCACGAAACCGCTCTTTACCTAATTCAGCCTCCATCATCTCGCCGGTATCTTCTCTTTTTAATTCCAGATGCACACTCGGGCCAACTGCCCGGATAAAGAGAATTCGCGCCGGGATGAATTCATGACCTTTTTGCTCCCGCTCTACCTCAATATTATAGGGGCGTACAAAACTTACAGCCTGGGTATCGAGTGTATTAACGTGTTCAGGCGCTTCTATTTCAATCGGGCCGATACTGATCCGGCCTTTATGAATCCGCCCGCGGAAAAGGTTAACATTGCCTAAGAAGTCATATACAAACGGATTAACAGGGTTCTCATAGACCTCTTCCGGTGTACCCAGTTGCTCAATGCGACCATTGTTCAGGATTACGATGCGGTCAGCCACATCCAGCGCCTCTTCCTGATCATGGGTGACAAAAACACTGGTAACATTCAGTTCATCGTGCAGTTGCCGCAGCCAACGCCGCAGCTCTTTGCGCACTTTGGCATCCAGAGCACCAAACGGTTCATCTAAAAGCAACACCTTGGGTTCAACCGCAAGTGCCCTGGCGAGCGCTACCCGCTGACGCTGCCCACCAGACAACTGAGTTGGATACCGGCCTGACATCCCCTCCAGCTTTACCAGGCTCAACAAGGTCTGCACCTTCTCGTTTATCTCGCTTTTTGAAGGCCGCAGATGACTGGGGCGAACATTGAGACCAAAGGCGACATTCTCAAAAACGGTCATGTGACGGAATAAGGCATAATGTTGAAAGACAAAACCTACCTGTCTTTGTTGAACATTTCTTTCAGTTGTATCCTCACCATGAAAGAGAATGGAGCCTTGGTCAGCAACCTCTAAACCGGCAATAATCCGCAATAGTGTCGTCTTACCCGAGCCTGATGGCCCTAAAAGTGCTACAAGTTCTCCAGTTGGAATTGTCAGATTGACATCTTTCAATGCGGTAAACGAACCAAACTGCTTATTTATATTAACAATCTCAATACTCATACCTTAACCCCCTCTACCTCTGGCTCCTGGCTTTGCTGCTGCACTTTCCACTCGGCAATATTTTTTACAACTAAGGTTATAATCGCCATCAGCGTCATCAGGGAGGCCACGGCAAAAGCCGCTACAAACTGATATTCGTTATACAAAATTTCTACATGCAGGGGCATAGTGTTGGTAAGACCGCGAATATGGCCTGATACGACCGATACCGCACCAAATTCTCCGACTGCCCTGGCACTGGTAAGAATAACACCGTAGATCAAGCCCCATTTAATATTGGGTAAGGTAACATGCCAAAAAGTTCTCCAGCCGCTCGCGCCAAGTGTCAAAGCCGCCTCTTCCTCAGCAGTCCCCTGAGCCTGCATAAGGGGAATAAGTTCACGGGCAATAAAAGGAAAAGTAACAAAAACCGTGGCCAAAACAATACCGGGCACAGCAAAAATGACCTTGATATCATTGGCAGACAGCCAGGGCCACAACACACCCGGTTTACCAAACAAAAATACAAAGATCAGGCCTGCGATAACCGGCGAGACGGCAAAAGGCAGGTCAATCAATGTAATCAGAAAGTTTCTGCCGCGAAATTCAAATTTGGCTATCCCCCAGGCTGCCGCCAGACCAAACAGCGTATTAAGCGGTACAGCAATCACTACTGTCAGTAGTGTAAGCTGTATGGCAGCCCAAGCATCAGGTGTAGTAATCGCTTTGACGTAAAGTGCAGCCCCTTGTTCAAACGCCTTGGCGAACACGGCAATCACCGGAATAATCAACATGATCCCCAGAAAGCCAAGAGCAATGGCGATGAGCAGCCAGCGAATCAGGGGTAGTTCTGTTATCGCACCAGCAGTCTGACGCCGGGGCGTGGCAGCGTGTCGCAGCGCTATATTGCCAGCCATACGTACCGCCTCCTCTCAAATCAATTATGTCGTTTGCTTTGCCACCATTGTAAAATATTTATCACAAACAGCATGATAAATGAAACAATCAACATCACGGTTGCAATAGCACTTGCGCCGGCATAGTCATACTGCTCAAGCTTTGTCATGATTAATAGCGGCGTAATCTCGGTTCTCATCGGCATATTGCCGGAGATAAACACAACCGAACCGTATTCTCCCAAGGCCCGGGCAAAGGCTAAGGCAAATCCGGTCAATAGGGCCGGGAGTATCTCCGGGAAAATAACCTTTATAAAGGTTTGCAAGCGGCCAGCTCCCAGGCTGGCCGCCGCTTCTTCCACTTCTTTGTCCAACGTTTGCAGGACAGGCTGAATCATTCGCACCACAAACGGCAGCCCGATAAAGGTGAGGGCAATGACGACCCCGAGCGGTGAATAAGCACCCTTTATGCCAATCATAGCTAAATATTTACCAATCCAGCCGTTCGGGGCATACAGTGTTGTCAGGGTAATACCGGCAACCGCGGTAGGGAGGGCAAACGGCAGGTCAACAAGACCGTCAATGATCCGTTTGCCTGGAAACGAATAGCGAACCAGTACCCAGGCCACCAGCAAACCAAATACTGCATTAATCGACGCGGCAATCAGCGAAGCGCCAAAGCTCAGTTTATAGGAAGCGATCAATCGCGGAGCTGTGATGATCTCCCAAAAATGAGTCCACCCTATCCCTGTTGCGTTAAGAATAATAGTGGATAGTGGAATCAATACTAAGAGCCCCAGATAAGTAATAGTAAATCCCATTGTCAGGCCAAAACCCGGCAATATACTATGTTTAGTTATTATAAGGGATTTAAGACTCATGATTACTCCCCACTTCGTTACTGTTTGGCTTTCGGTGTATAAATCTGGTCAAAGAGGCCGCCGTCTTTAAAGTGTTTATTGTGGGTTTGAGTCCAGCCACCCAGATCGGCTATGCTAAACAAGTTAAGTTTAGGAAACTGGCTGGCATATTTGGCGGCAACGGCTTCATTACGCGGACGATAGTAGTTTTTAGCGGCAATTTCCTGTCCCTGGTCAGTATAGAGGTATTCCAGATATGCTTGCGCAATCTGCCGGGTTCCTCTTTTGTCAACGACTTTATCTACCACTGAAACCGGTGGTTCTGCCAGGATACTGAGGGAAGGTGCCACAATCTCAAATTTATCCTTACCTAATTCTTTTCCTGCCAGTAACGCTTCATTTTCCCAGGCAAGCAGTACATCACCAATACCACGTTCAACAAAAGTAGTTGTTGAACCCCGGGCCCCGGTATCAAGCACCGGTACATTCTGATAAAGTTTGGTTATGAAATCTTTAGCTTGGTTTTCATCATTATTATACTTTTTCAAGGCATATCCCCAGGCTGCAAGATGGTTCCAACGAGCACCACCTGAGGTTTTCGGATTAGGAGTAATGACTGAGACCCCTGGTTTGATCAAATCATCCCAGTCCTTAATATTCTTGGGATTGCCCTTGCGTACCAGAAAGACAATGGTCGATGTGTACGGGGTAGAATTCTGGGACAAACGCTTTTGCCAGTCAGGTGCAATCAGGCCTGCATTCTGCAGTTCATCAATGTCTTGTGCTAATGCCAGTGTTACAACATCGGCTTCAATCCCTTCACGCACGGTCCGGGCCTGGGCGCCTGAACCACCGTGGGACTGCTGAATGGTAACCGTCTGACCGGTTTTATTCTTCCAGTATGCAGCAAATGCTTCATTGAATTCTTTA
>JAQSXM010000208.1 GCA_029256645.1 Sporomusa sp.
TTATTGGTAAAGGGGTGTACAAACCTCACTATGGGAGAACTTATTAAGCTTGAAAACTTGCGTCATACCTACCAGGGCTATGAGGGCCAGGAGGTTGTTGCGCTTACTGATATTAACCTGACTGTCAGTCAGGGGGAATTTGTCGCCATTATTGGTACCAACGGTTCAGGTAAATCAACACTGGCTAAACACCTCAATGCACTCATTCTGCCAACTGGTGGCAAGTGTCTGGTAGGTGGCCTGGATACTGCTGACCCTGCTAAGGTTTGGGACATCCGTCAGCAGGTTGGTATGGTGTTTCAAAACCCAGATAACCAGATCGTGGCCGCTATTGTTGAAGAGGATGTAGCTTTTGGACCAGAAAACCTCGGAATTGAACCAGGTGAAATCTCGCGGCGGGTAACCGAAGTGCTGGCACTTGTCAATATGTCTGATTACCGGCACCATGGCCCGCATCTACTGTCTGGCGGGCAAAAACAACGGGTTGCCATTGCTGGTGTTTTGGCGATGCGTCCCAAATGTCTGGTCCTTGATGAGCCGACCGCTATGCTTGACCCACGTGGCCGGAAAGAGGTACTTGATACCGTTTCCCTGTTAAACAAAGAAGGGATTACTGTTGTCTATATTACGCATTTTATGGAAGAAGCAGTATCTGCCCACCGGGTAGTGGTTATGGAACAAGGTCGTATTGTCATGCAGGGAACGCCTGCTGAAATCTTCAGTCAGGTGGACAAGCTAAAAGCCATGGGGCTTGATGTCCCGGCTGCCGCTGAAGTCGCTGCCTGCCTGCGCAGTAAGGGACTGGAGCTAGCAAAAGATATAATAAGCGATGAACAACTGGTGGTGGCCTTATGTCCATAGTATTTGACAATGTTACCTATACCTATATGCCGGATACGCCCTATCAGCGGACAGCCATCCAAAATATAAACCTAACAATAAATAAAGGCGAATTTATTGGGATTATTGGTCATACCGGCTCAGGGAAATCTACGCTTGTTCAACACATGAACGGCCTTATTTCACCTACCTCCGGTCAGGTTACCGTAGATGGCGCAAACCTAAAGGCAAAAAATGATGCTGCCCGGGACGCACGACGACGGGTAGGGATGGTTTTCCAATACCCTGAACATCAATTATTTGAAGAAAGCATCTATGAGGATATTGCTTTTGGGCCGAAAAACTTAGGCGTACCCGAAACAGAGCTGGAGAACCGTGTGCGACGGGCCATGGACTTTGTCGGGCTGGACTACCAAATGTTTAAAGATCGCTCCCCTTTTAACCTCAGCGGTGGGCAGATGCGGCGGGTTGCCATCGCCGGTGTGATTGCCCTTGAACCCGATTATCTGGCGCTTGATGAACCTGCGGCCGGCCTTGATCCCCGGGGCCGTGATGAAATCTTTGGTCAGATCGTCAAGCTGCATCAGACAACTGGGATCACCGTCATTTTAGTATCACATAATATGGAGGATGTTGCCCGGTTTGCCAGCAGGGTTTTGGTCATGAACGGCGGCCAAATTAGCCTTGACGGTACGCCACGTGATATTTTTGGCAGTGGTCGTCAGGAGCTTCGAGAGGCTGGCGTTGATGTACCGCCGCTGACTGCGCTGGTTGATGCACTCCAGGCTAAAGGTTTACCGATTACCAATACCGCCATGACGGCAGAGGCCGCGGCTGAGGAAATTATTACAGCCGTTAGGGGGCGTAAGCATGCTAACTGATATTACCTTAGGGCAATACTTTCCTGGACGCTCTGCTATACATCTCCTTGACCCCCGTACCAAGATATTAAGTGTTATTATCTATATCTGCACTATTTTCCTGGCTGAGGATTATCTGGCCTATGGCATATTGGCCGCTTTTGCCGCAATGGTTGTTGGGATATCGGGGATTCCGGCCAAGATGGTAATCAGGTCAATAAAGCCGTTATGGATAATTATCCTGCTGACCCTTGCTATTCATATCTTTAGTACGCCAGGAGTCGTTCTCTATAACCTGGGACCGCTGTCAGTAACTAAAGAGGGCATTCGCATGGGCATCCTCATGTCGCTGCGGCTGGCGCTGCTTATTGCCGTATCCTCCTTATTGACCTTTACTACCTCACCCATCGCCCTGACAGATGGAATTGAGCGTTTACTTAATCCTTTTCGCAGGCTGGGGGTTCCGGCGCATGAACTGGCGATGATGATGACGATTGCACTTAGATTTATCCCAACCCTGTTGGAAGAAGCCGACCGGATTATGAAAGCACAGATGGCCCGGGGGGCAGACTTTACCTCAGGCAATATTTTACGCAGAGCGAAAAACATGGTACCACTCCTAGTACCGCTGTTTATCAGTGCTTTTCGCCGGGCCGACGAGCTGGCCGTAGCCATGGAGGCAAGATGCTACCGGGGTGGGGAAAACCGAACCCGGATGAAAGAGCTGAAGCTGGGCATTCAGGATATTTTTGCTGCTGCTACCCTTGTTGTATTAATCGTGGTGTTAGTTCTTGTGCGGGTATACAACTTAGCTATATGAGAAATATTAAACTGATACTGGCCTATGACGGGACTGCTTATCATGGTTACCAACGCCAGGCCAATGCCGCGCTGACTATTCAACAGCTAGTAGAAGAGCGGCTGGGCAAACTTTTTGAACACCCAGTTAAGCTTAACGGCGCTGCCCGTACTGATGCCGGGGTACATGCTTATGGCCAGGTTGTTAATTTTTTTACCACAGGGACAATACCGGTAGAACGTATTGCCATGGCGACCAAAGGGCTGCTGCCAGCCGATATTGTTATTGTTGGTGCCAGCGAAGAGCCTGCGGCATTTCATGCCCGGCGTTCAGCTCAGAGTAAGATTTATCGCTACCGGATCTTAAACACTCGTCCACCTAACCCATTTGAACGTAATTATACATGGCATTGTATTGCTAAACTTGATACCGCATTGATGCATCAGGCTGCGCAAGTTGTTGTTGGTACTCATGATTTCTCAGCTTTTCGTGCAACAGGCGGTGCGCCGGTAAGCCCTGTGCGTACAATTATGTCGGCCTCTTGCCAGGAGATGGGCAACTCCATTATTGAGTTTGAATTTTGGGGAACAGGTTTTTTGTACCATATGGTGCGAAATCTGGTGGGGACACTGGTTAAGGTCGGTCAGCACCGCGTGACACCTGAGGGCTTTGCCGCTATACTGGCCGGACGTGACCGCCGTGCTGCCGGTATGACTGCACCAGCACAAGGGCTGTTTTTGATAGAAGTTAAGTACTGATTTGTAACAATGTCCAAAATATTTTTGCGATGACAAGGCATAACGCTTGACATCCTTTAGCTAATTTATTACAATAGTTTTATGAGTTTTTTGCCATGGCTTCCATTAGCCCCGGAATTCAAGGTTAAATAATCATAACTTGTCTCTCATAATTTTTATTCCTTTAGCTTGTACGAGGAGGATAGACAATGAAAACTTTTATGGCAAACCCGGCCGACATCAAACGCAAATGGTATGTCGTGGATGCTGAGGGTCAAACCCTTGGTAGATTGGCCGTTGAAGTCGCGAAAGTTCTTCGCGGCAAAAATAAACCGATCTTTACCCCCCATGTTGATACCGGCGACCATGTAATTGTGGTTAACGCTGACAAAATTGTATTGACTGGTAAGAAGCTTGAACAAAAGACATACTTCCGTCATTCCGGTTATCCGGGCGGCACTACCTTTACCCCTGCCGGCAAGATGCTGGCAGACAAGCCTCAGCGTGTTATTGAGATGGCCGTTAAAGGCATGCTTCCTAAGAACACCCTTGGTCGTCAAATGTACCGTAAACTGAATGTTTACGCTGGTGCTAACCATCCGCATTCCGCGCAACAGCCGGAAGTGCTGGAATTTAATATTAAGTAATACCGGAAAGGAGGAACATATACATGGCATTGGTTACTTACTACGGCACAGGTCGCAGAAAAACCTCGGTTGCCAGAGTTCGTCTGGTTCCGGGAGAAGGCAAGATCATCGTTAACAATCGTCAGCTTAACGAGTATTTCGGATTGAAAACCCTTGAGCTGATTGTGACTCAACCGCTTAATATTACCGACACTGTCGGCAAATATGATGTTTTAGCAAAAGTTGAGGGCGGCGGCGTATCCGGTCAGGCTGGCGCAGTCCGTCACGGTATTTCCCGCGCACTCTTAAAAGTTGATGGTGAATACCGTCCTGCTCTTAAGAAAGCTGGTCTCTTAACTCGTGACCCGCGCGAAAAAGAGCGTCGTAAATACGGTCTCAAGAAAGCCCGTAAAGCCTCTCAGTTCTCGAAACGTTAATATTGTTTTACATCAAAACCGCCAGGTTCTCTGGCGGTTTTTTTATGTATCAGAATTTATAAGTTTTGAGAGGCTGAAAGCCTTATAAAACAAGGGGGAGCCAAGGTCAATGCCCGGCTTGGCAAGGAGACGGGCCCGCAACCCCGGTAGCCCCCCGGCCTTTGCCGGAAAAAGCGTTCCGGAGGAGAAAAGTCTATTTAGCTAATAATATAGGGGTTAGCTTAGCCTCCTGCGCCTGTGCCGGGCCAATATAACTGTTGCGGGCCATGGCCGCCAGCACAACGGCCTGACGCTGTTTAGCAGCTGCAAAATCGACATAAGGAGAGTTTAGGGAAGGGGCATTAGGCAAGCCTGCCAACAGGGCACATTCAGCAAGGTTTAGATGAAAGGGCGGCTTACCAAAATAAATAGTTGATGCCTCACCGATCCCATAAGCCCCGGAACCGAAATAAATGCTATTGAGATACATCTCAAGTATTTCTTCTTTGGAATAGCGAAGCTCAATATCTATTGCCAGGACAACCTCTTCCAGCTTACGGCTCAGTGTACGTTCCTGTGTTAAAAATAAGTTTTTAATAAGCTGCTGAGTAATTGTGCTACCACCCTCGGAATAAGAACCTGTTTGCACATTGACCAATGTTGCCCGCAGGATTCCCTCAATGTCAAACCCCATATGCTGATAGAACCTGTTATCTTCGACCGCAATAATGGCCTGCTGTAAGGCCAGGGGAGTATCATTCAGGCTAACATAGCTTTTCCTGTCTAATGAAGCATCAACAGCCTTTTTAAGAAAGATGATCCGGTGGACTCGTTCCCATACACCGGTAACATTAGCTACTGTAGCAGCGGCCCCTGTTGGCAGTGCCAGGGTTTTGGGCATTGCTGAACGCAGCATTAAGTCGCCGCCAGCCCACCAAAAGGCGATCGTAAAAATAATAAGTAATAAGGCTAATAATCGACCTATTCGCACACGTTTAATGTTCAACCACCTCCTGCAGCGTAACGCTTACCTATATTTTAGCATTTAATTGGGCAATAGAGAATACAGTGTAAGTAGCAAAGGTCGTGAAAGAGGGGCAGGGGATAACATGCGGATATTGGTGGTGCCACGGCGGCGATTAGTGAGTGCGGTGGTTTTCAGCATTGCGGTAGTGGTGTTAAACCTCCTGACACTGCGTTATCTGGTTTTAGATGATATTGAAAATGCCAATATGTCAGTACTTGCCGGCAAGACGATTGCCATTGATGCCGGTCATGGCGGGATTGACGACGGTGCGAAATGGAATGGTATTGATGAAAAGAATATAAATCTGGCTATTGCTGTGAAATTGGCCGAAATTCTGGCAGCGAACGGTGCAACGACTGTACTTACCCGGGAAGGGGATATTGACTATTACACGAAGGGTAAAGGCGGCAAACGCAATGACCTGTTAAAACGTGCAGAAATTATTAACAGCTCGGGAGCAAATGTGTTTGTCAGTATTCATTGCAATGCCATCAAAGGGTCTAACTGGTCAGGTGCTCAGGTTTTTTATCATCCTAAGGATGAGGAGAATAAAAAGTTAGCGGAGACGATGCAGCATGCATTAAAAAATTTTCCTCCAGGCAACAAACGTCAGATCAAGCAGGATTCTGATATTATAGTATTGAAATCTGTAAGTGTGCCAGGTATACTCGTTGAAGCCGGCTTTATCAGTAATCCGGATGAGGCAGTGCGCCTTAACAGCGATGCTTATCAGCAAAAGTTGGCCGAGTATATCGCCAAGGCATTGGCGTATCATTTCAGCCAGAATGTGGGAAGATAAGAAAAGACTTGCTTCTCCCGAGCCTGAGGGCGAAGGCAGAAGCTTTAGTCGTTCTTACTAAAACGCACCACTAACTCAAGGGAGCGATTATATGGATAACTTGATTGGCTGTGCGCTCATGCCGCATCCGCCGCTTATGATCCCGGAAGTGGGAAAAGACGAACTAAATGAAATTAAAACTACTGTTGAAACAGCTAACCAGGTCGCTGAGCTATTAAAAGAAGGCAATCCACAGACGATAGTGATCATTAGCCCGCATGGGCCAGTATTTGATGACTC
>JAQSXM010000209.1 GCA_029256645.1 Sporomusa sp.
AGTAACTTTAGCCACTTTTTTTCCTCCGGTTAGCAACAGTTTTTTTTGATTTCGCCTGTTTTTCATTATTATCTGTTTTAACAGGAGTTTCTTTATTTTCAGGCGTTTGGCGGGTTGAGCAGGCCACATTGCTGCACACTGCAGAAACACCGCCGTTCTTATATTTATGCCGGACCATAAATGCACCGCACACTTGGCAACTATCCTTTAATGGCATATCCCAGGTATTAAAATCGCATTCCGGATAGTTCTCACAGCCGTAAAAGACTTTGCGACGTTTTGTCTGACGTTCAACAATAGCCCCACTACATTTCGGACATTTTACGCCAGTGTCTTTTAAAATAGGCTTCGTGTTGCGGCAGGCCGGGAATCCTGGGCATGCAAGGAAATTGCCATACCTTCCTTGTTTAACGACCATCATCCGCCCACAGTTTTCACAGGGAATGTCAGATACCTCAACAGGCAGTTCAACATGCCCGATCGCTTCTTCTGCGAAACTTAGATCTTTGGCAAAAGGATCGTAAAACTGTTCTAAAACACTTAACCATGATGCATCGCCTTCTGCGATATCATCTAATTTATCTTCCATTCCGGCGGTAAATTCAGCATCAACAATTTTATCAAAATATTGCTTCAAAAGATCCAGCACAACAAATCCAAGCTCAGTAGGCAAAAACTTTTTTTCAACTCGCTCTACATAACCCCGTTCAACGATCGTCTCTATTGTTGGAGCATAAGTGCTAGGACGGCCAATACCTTTTTCCTCGAGCATTTTAACTAGTGATGCCTCCGTATAACGAGGCGGTGGTTCAGTAAAATGCTGTTTAGGATCAAGTTTGTTTAGTTTTAAGACTTGCCCGTTGGTAAGGGCAGGCAAGGTAGTCTCATTATCCAAATCACTATCAGCGGTTTGTTCTACTTCTTTGCCTTTGCCAATTGCGCCGCTAAACGCTGCTAAAAATCCCGGGAACTTTAATTGCGAGCCGGTAGCCTTTAGTTTATACTGACCAGCCATGATTTCTATGGTAAGCGTGTCATAGACAGCGGCGGTCATCTGGCTGGCAATGAATCTTTCCCATATAAGGGTATATAGTTTTAGTTGATCTTTGCTTAGATTCTTATCAATTGTGTCAGGTGCCAACTCAAGCGTAGTAGGCCGAACTGCCTCATGAGCATCCTGAGATTTCTTATTAGCGTAAACAGGCGATTTATCCGGCAGATAATTTAAGCCGAATTTGTTCTCAACATAGGTTCTGGCCTCTTGCTGGGCAGTTTCAGATACCCGGGTTGAATCAGTTCGCATATAGGTAATAAGACCGACTTGACCGGCACGGCCAATATCGAGTCCTTCATACAGCTGTTGGGCAACCATCATGGTTTTACGGGATGTAAATCCCAATTTCCGGGATGCTTCCTGCTGCAAGGTGCTAGTAGTAAACGGCGGATAGGGATTACGCTTTCTTTCCCGCTTTTTAACATCGCTAACTATGTATTCGGCATGATTCAAATCACTAACAATGCCTTCAGCCTGAATCGCATTATTAACATCCAATTTTTTACCATCAATTGCAACTAATTCAGCATCAAATATTTTAGAGTTGGTCTTTTCCTTAAGCTTAGCAGTTATCGTCCAGTATTCTTCCGGAACAAATGCCTGGATCTCTTTTTCTCTGTCGCAAATTAACCTGACGGCGACAGACTGTACTCGACCAGCACTAAGCCCTTTACGTACTTTACGCCACAAAAGCGGGCTGAGTTTGTATCCCACGATTCGGTCAAGTATTCGCCTGGTTTGCTGAGCATAAACCCGAGGCAGATTGATTGGGCGCGGCTTTTTAACAGCCTGTTGTATGGCCGGTTTGGTTATCTCGTTAAATTCAATTCGGCATGTAGTATTCTCAGGAATATTGAGGATGTGCGCTAAATGCCAGGCAATAGCTTCACCTTCACGATCAGGATCTGTTGCCAGATACACTGTATCGGCATTCTTGGCAGCTTCCTTCAGGCTTTTGATAAGCTCACCCTTACCCCTGATATTAATATATTTGGGCTCAAAACCGTTCTCAATATTAACACCAAACTGACTTTTAGGCAAATCACGTAAGTGCCCCATAGAAGCTTTAACTGTATAATTTTTACCTAGAAACTTTTCTATAGTTTTGGCTTTGGCCGGGGATTCTACCACAACTAGAGCTTTGCTCACTTATTTCCCTCCCTGGCGGCACAAGTATAGCATTGACCGCTATGTTCGACCGTCAAACCCCGTAATGTAAGTTGCAATAATATATATGCAGCCGTTGCCGGCAGTACATTCAGTTTTGTTACAATTTCTTCAATTCCTATAGGCTCTTCATAATTCAGCAAACTATACACAGCCTGTTCATCATTAGATAGTTCAGGCCCTGCCTGATTAACTGAACCGGTTTCCCAGCCATACTCCTCCAGAACATCACCGGCACTGTCAATTAGCTTGGCTCCCTGTTTTATAAGCCTGTTGGCCCCTTTGCTCCCCCGTGAAAAAATACTACCGGGTACGGCAAACACGTCCCGCCCTTCTTCTAAAGCGAAGTCAGCGGTGATAAGCGCCCCACTCTTTTCTGCTGCCTCTACTACAACAACACCACGGGACAAGCCGTTAATAATACGGTTGCGGGCAGGAAAATGTCCTGCCCGGGCCAGAACCCCCGGAGCGTATTCGGAGATTACGGCGCCAGACTCGGCAATACGGGAAAGCAGCTTAGCGTTTTCTGGTGGATAAGAAATGTCTACTCCTGAGCCAACCACAGCAATTGTATACCCCTGCTCTAATGCCCCTTGGTGAGCTGCTGTATCAATCCCTCTGGCGGCACCGCTGACAATACCTACCTGGGCAGCTGCTAAAGCGGACGCTAGCATACTTGCGGCATTTTTACCGTATACCGAAGCATCGCGAGAACCAACGATAGCCACTAGTCTGTCATTCTTAGGCAGAACACCCCGATAATATAAGATATAAGGTGGGTTAAAGGTATTACGCAGCAAGACAGGGTAGCTATCTTCAGTTAAGCTGCAGAGAAATATTCTTTTTTTAAATAATACCTCAGCCAGGTTATGTATATCTAGCTTGTCCCGCTGACCAAGCAAATTATTACAAACCGTATTATCAAGACACTTGGATAAAAATAAATCGCCCTGGTCAGCTAACCAAGCCTGCCGGGCGCTACCAAAATAATCAACCAAGGCCTTAATGCGTGAACTGCCAATACCTGGAACCTGTTGTAAGGCAGCCAAGTAAAACTGCTCCATATTCAGTTCCTCCAGATTAGCTAATATTGAAAAGCCACTAGCAACTAGTAAGTACTTGGTAAATCATAATACTAGCAATTATACCTGGGATAAAATCCAAAGGTCAAGGGCCCAAGGTCCTATTTGAGCATTTTTTAACAATATTTTTATATTTTTAAGCTTTAAAGTAGTATTTTGCAATAAAATCTACAATATTCTTAGCTGCAAAAGGACGTCCCAGCAAAGCTGCCTGTCGGCGCAAAGTAGTAAAACCATCATAATCATCAAATAGCGCAATCAATATATTGTGTAATTCAAACAATGAATCTGCTCTAAGTGCGGCACCGCTATTTAATAAATACCGACTATTTGCTTCTTCCTGACCAGGTATAGGACGATAAATAACAAGTGGAACACCCAGCGCCAAAGCCTCTGACGAACTCATACCACCAGGTTTTGATATTAACAGATCGGCAATACTCATAAGTTCATGCACATTATCTATATAGCTAAAGACTCTCACAGGATGCCGGATAACTAATCCTAGTTGAATAAGACTCTGGTAAAGCGACTGGTTTTTTCCGGTTACGGCGACGATCTGCAGCGGCCTGTCAATCTGAGCACATAATTCCAGTATTTCACCCATTGGTAATACCCCGGCCCCACCGCCCATGATCAGGATTGTTTTTCGGTCCGGGCTAAGACTTAGTTTGTCGAGAATTTGATATTTGTCACATGGCTGAAAGAAACTATCACTGATCGGTATTCCTGTAACAGCAATCGATTGAGGTAATATACCATTTTTACTTAAGTCTTCAGCCATAGCGGAATGAGCAACAAAATAGTGCTCAAGTTCAGGATAGACCCATAGGCTATGAACAACAAAGTCAGTTATAATCGCTACTGCCGGTACTCTAATCAAACCTTTTTTTTTGAGCCAGGCCACCAAACCCGCCGGGGTTGCATGAGTACATACAATGACCGATGGTTGAAACTTATTAATATAATCTACCATTCGCCTGGCAAAAATCTGACTAACTAACTCTCTGCCAAGTAATGCCAGCCGGCTTCGATTTCCCCAGCCATACATTGCGCCATAGGCTTGAGGAAAAATATCCAGTATTTTTAAATAACCAGTGAGTATTGTCTGTCCAAAAACTGGATGGCAGAAATCAAAAATATTACATAGTTCTGTGTGGCAATTATGGTTTAGCTGAAGTAATTGGCTAACAGATTGCGCTGCTCTAATATGCCCGGCTCCAATCGGAGCGCTGATAAATAAAACCCGCTGATTAGCCAATAGCGTTCGCCTGCCAAGAATTTTTTATAGCACCATAGCAGCTAACTTGACTATCATCACCAGTTACTGCCAATAACGCTTGTGCTGTCTGGCCTTTATATACTAAAAGATTGCCTGCAATCTCAGCCAATGGAATTAAAACAAATCTTCTGTCAGGCATACGGGGATGGGGTAGCTCAAGAATGGCAGTAGCCATTTCTACATTATGATAGAGTAAAAGGTCGATATCAATATTGCGCGGCCCCCATCTCACTTCCCGAACCCGCCCCATTTGTCGTTCAATTTTAAGGCAAACCTCAAGTAATTCCAGCGGCGGTAACTCAGTATTAATCGCAATGACTGCATTGAGAAAACTGGGCTGCTCCTTTAAACCGACAGGTTCAGTCTCATATAATGAAGATACCTGTTCAATCGTTATGCTTAGATGATCACCTAGCAGCCTTATGGCACTCGCAATGTTTTCTTCCCTGGTATTGTTGCCACCACTAATATTAGAACCCAATCCTAAGGCAATCATTCGCTGCGTCTCCGTATGGCTTCAACTTCAACATAATCAAGTGCTGCGGCAATGGGTACGGAGGGTTTACGAACCCGCACTATGACTTCTTCAACTAATCGGTGCAGCCGTAAAACTTCCTCAGCAATGTGGTAGGATAACGCTTCAAGAAGCTGAAACCGCTGATTTTCTACGATCTCTTTGGTTTGATTGTAAATTGAAACATAGTCTACTGTTTCTTCAAGCCGGTCACTTTTACCAGCCTGGCTTAAATCGGCTTTCATATCAAGATCAACATAGAATCGTTGCCCTAATTCCCGTTCAAATTCATATACACCGTGAAAGCCGTAAAACACCATATTTTTTAAAGAAACTCTATGACTCACTTATAGCTACCCCCTACTTATATTTCGCATTTATTATCGCATCTGTCATGCGGGCTATACGAGCTATGGCTTGTACATCATGAACCCGGACAATATTAGCACCTTTCATAATCCCTAACGCTACGGTAGCTCCTGTACCTTCCACCCGTTCACTGGGTAGAGTATTCAAAATATCGCCGATGAACCGTTTGCGCGAAGTGCCTAACAATACAGGGCACCCCAGCGATTTGAGTT
Organism: Sporomusa sp.; assembly: GCA_029256645.1. The sequence continues at coordinate 5,681 of JAQSXM010000209.1, forward strand.
CGTCGAGCCGCGCCATCATAACCAGATTATCTGACGGGGTTTTGCCAAACCCAATACCTGGATCGACAATTAAGTTAGCAGCGCTGATACCCGCAGACTCACCTATCTCAATGCTGTGCCGCAAAAATTCAAGAACATGAGCCATAATGTCTCGCTGATAAGTTGTACCTTCTTGATTATGCATAATTACAACCGGAACGCCATATTCGGCCACTACCTTAGCCATTTCCGGATCAAATTGCAACCCCCAGATATCATTGATTATATGAGCGCCGGCTTTAAGCGCTTCACGGGCTACACTGCTTTTATAGGTATCAATAGAAACAGGAACACTTGCAACAGTTAATACCTTTTCAAGCACAGGCATTAGTCTGTCCAGCTCTTCTTGAGCTGAGATTTTCTCAGAACCATATGGCCTGGTAGACTCAGCACCGATATCAATAATATCGGCACCCTCTTTAATCATTTGTTCAGTATGTTTTAATGCTGCATCAATGTTATTAAACTTTCCACCGTCAGAAAAAGAATCCGGCGTAAAATTTAAAATCCCCATGACCAGCGTTTTTTCCGGAGTGATAGCTAAGCGGTGTTGTCCAAGCTCATAGGTACGCTGCGGAAATTTTTCGCTAGCGGCTATTACAGCTTCCAGCTCTTCGGCTAGTTTTTTCAGACCCCATGGCTGAACTTTAA
>JAQSXM010000210.1 GCA_029256645.1 Sporomusa sp.
GGCATCAATGCCCACAACAATCCGGTTGCCGAACTGCCGGCAGGCTTCCCGGACCAATTCCGGATTGCGGACAGCAATTGAGCCTAGGATCACCCGGCTGACACCGGCCTCAAGCACTTGGCCAATCGTCTCCAGCGTACGGATACCGCCCCCCAGTTGCACAGGTATCACCACTGCCTTAACAATTGCGCGCACAACCTCAAGGTTTACCGGCTTCCCGGCTAGTGCGCCATCCAAATCAACAACATGCAGGTACTCAGCCCCGGCAGTCGCCCATTTGAGCGCCATTTCAGCCGGATTATCGGCAAATACTGTCTCTTGATCAAAACGGCCTTCAGTCAGGCGGACACAGCGTCCACCGCGGATATCTATTGCCGGATATATAATCATGAATTGTTCAACCCCTTAAAAAGTTAGCTAAGATTGCCAGACCGGCAGCGCTGGATTTCTCGGGATGGAACTGCACGGCCTGCACATTATCACGGCCTACCGCGGCCGTAACAGCACCACCATACCCAGTGACCGCTGTTACCAGCTGGCTATTCTCAGGTACAGCATGATAGCTATGCACAAAATAAACATACGGAACAGACGGCAGTGCGGCAAAGAGGTGACTGGGGGTCTTCATCTCAAGGCTGTTCCAGCCCATATGAGGAATTTTTAACCCCGGGGCAATCAGCTTGCGGACCATCCCTGGTAAGATTCCCAGCCCTGGCACACCAGGGTCTTCTTCACTACCCTCAAATAAAAGCTGCAAACCCAGACAAATTCCCAGAAAAGGTGTACCTTGTCCGGCCACTTCTTTAATACTGTCAACAAGGCCATAGCTGTTCAGGTTAGCCATACAGTCGCCAAACGCTCCGACCCCGGGCAGCACGACCTTGGCCGCGCTGCTGATCACCACCGGGTCGCTGGTGACAATGATATTGTAGTTGCTGCCATTCTCATCATTTAATTTTGCAAACGCTTTGGACACGCTATGTAGATTGCCCATACCGTAATCAATAATTGCTAAGGTTTCGAGCGCCATCGCTAAGCCTCCTTATAACATTCCCTTACTAGACATAACGCCTTGTATCCGCTCATCTTTGCGAGTGGCTTCATCGAGTGCCCGTCCTAAAGCCTTAAAAACAGCTTCAATCATGTGGTGGGTATTCTTGCCTGATAATAGCCGCACATGCAGGGTAAGTCCGGCATGGACACTAAGTGCCCGCAAGAATTCTTCTGTAAGCTCACTGTCAAACTGCCCGACCTGCTCCCCAGGCAGTGTAGCATCAAATACCAGGTACGGCCGTCCGCTGATATCCAGCGACACCATGGCCAGGGCCTCATCCATCGGCACAAAGGCTGTACCGTAGCGCTTGATTCCAGCCTTGTCACCTAAGGCCTTAGCCAAAGCCTGCCCCAGGACAATACCGGTGTCTTCCACAGTATGATGCCCGTCAACCTCGATATCGCCTTTCGCTTCAACAGCCAGGTCAAATAATCCGTGTTTACCGAGCAATATCAGCATATGGTTGAAGAAGCCAATCCCGGTTGCGGCCTTAGTTTGGCCGCTGCCGTCAAGATTTAGGGAAACAGTTATAGCGGTTTCCCCGGTTACCCGTTCAATTACTGCAGTGCGGTTCATGCGGTAACAGCCTCCAATACGGCATTGTTTTCAGCCGGTGTACCAATGCCAATCCTAATACAGCCGGTCAGCCCGGGGGCGGTACTGAAGTCGCGCACACCGATCCCGCTGGCGCTAAGGCGTGCTGCCAGTGCCGCTGCGTTGTCACTCTTAACAAGCAGGAAATTGGTTTGTGAAGGATACACGGTCAAACCGGCAACAGCGCCAAGTGCGGCTGTCATTCGTTCCCGCTCACTGCTGTTTTCTGCCAGACTGCCGGCAAACTCCTGGCGCATACCAAACACCGTCTCAGCGGTAATAAGCGTTAACGCGTTTACGTTATAGGGTAAGAGCACTTTACCGATGGTGCCGGCAATCTCCGCATTGGCTAAGAGATAACCAACCCGGGCTGCTGCCAGGCCATAGGCTTTAGAGAAGGTACGGGCAATAGCAACATGCGGGTATTTGCTCAGCAAAGCCACTGAGGTCTTGCCATAAAACTCATGGTAGGCCTCATCAACGACCACAAGACTCCTGGTGTTAGCAGCAATATATTCAACCTGCTCCGGTGGCATAACTATGCCTGTCGGGTTATTAGGATTACAAAGCAGAATAACGCCTGCTGCTGCCTGTTTCGCCGCCGCCAGCATTTTGTCGGCATCCAGCGTATAATCAGCATTAAGGGCGACAGGTACAGGCTGACTATCAGCCAGTTTGGCATAGATTCCGTACATGGAGAACGACGGGCTTGGATACACAATGCTGCGGCCGGCGCCACCATAGGCATAACACAGGGCCTCTAATATTTCACTTGAACCATTGCCAATCAGTACATTGGACGCTGTCAGCCCAAAATCAGCAGCAATTACTGCTTTTAACGACTGGGCACTGATCTCAGGATAACGGTTAAACGGCAGTGCTCTCAGCCTTTCAATCACCTTGGCTTTAACCGCCGGTGGCAGATCAGTCGGCCGTTCATTGGCATCAAGCCTTGTAGACCAGTTTACCTCGGCAACAGAGTATGGTTGTAATGATTCCAGACCGGAACGAGGTATAAACATACTAATTCCCCCTCACCCTGATCGCATTGGCATGCGCATCAAGCCCCTCGGCTTCGGCCAGCTTAATCACCTGGCTGCTGACAGCGGCTAACGCTGCCTGAGTATAGGCGATAACGCTGGTCTTTTTCATAAACGTATCCACATTGAGCACAGAATAAAAACGGGCTGTACCGCCGGTTGGCAGTACGTGGTTGGGGCCGGCAAAATAGTCGCCCAGCGGTTCGGGCGAATAAGGCCCCATAAATATGGCACCGGCGTGCCGCACGAAGGGCAATAGCTTAAAGGGCTCAGCTGTTAACAATTCTAAATGTTCAGGTGCCGAAAGATTGGCCAGTTCCACAGCTTCGGTAATATCTTTCGTAATAATAATCAGGCCGTTATCTTCAATAGACTGGGCCGCAATATCCTTACGCGGCAGTACGGCTAATTGACGTTCCACCTCTTTAGCCACCTTACCGGCTAACGAGGCACTGTCGGTAATAAGGATACTTGAGGCTAACACGTCATGTTCGGCCTGACTTAGCATGTCTGCCGCCACATACCGGGGATCAGCCGTGCTGTCAGCAATAATCAAAATCTCACTGGGCCCTGCCAGCATGTCAATGTCGACATGGCCGTATATGGCTTTTTTGGCCAAAGTTACAAAAATATTGCCAGGGCCGGTAATCTTATCCACCTTAGGAATGGTCTCCGTCCCAAAAGCCAGTGCAGCCACAGCCTGAGCCCCGCCCACCTTAAATATCCTGGTAACCCCGGCTAGCTTAGCTGCTGCCAGGACGTAGGGATTAACCCGGCCCTCGCGGTCAGGCGGCACAACCATGATAATCTCCTGTACCCCAGCCACAGCGGCCGGCACAGCATTCATAAGGACAGAAGACGGATAGGCGGCAGTACCGCCAGGGACATAAATACCTACCCGATCAAGCGGCGTACATTTTTGTCCAAGAATTGCCCCGTGCTCGCGTTCAGTAAACCATGATTCAGGCACTTTTTCAGCATGAAACTGTTTAATATTCGCAGCGGCGGCCTTTAGTGCAGCAAGCACCTCTTGATCAATACCAGCTACTGCACGATCAATCTCAGCCTGTGTTACCTCCAGGGTATCGGCCGTAAAATCTGCGCCATCGATTGATCTGGTATATGTTAGCACAGCCTCATTGCCCTGATTCCGCACATCTGTGACAATGCGTTCCACAACCTGCTGTGCTGAAAGCTCTTCGCCAAACAGGGCTTTTACCTTGGCCTTGGCTCCCGCACCAAGTACCACCTTATCGAAAGCTGGTTTTTCCATAATCTCTGCGAGCTCTTCTTTACTCAAATAGCTGCTGTAGATCTGCTTCATACTTTACCCTCACTTTCCACCAGAGCTTTTAAGCCTTCCACCATTTTGTTGATCCGGTCAAACTTCATTTTGAAACTAACCCGATTGGCAATAAATCTGGCTGTTGCCGGGTGAATCTGCGCCACTTCCACCAGATTATTCTCTTTAAGAGTGCGGCCTGTTTCCACCAGGTCTACGATAATCTCAGCCAATCCAACCATAGGTGCTAATTCAATTGAACCGTTCAGCTTAATAATCTCCATTTGGATGCCGCTGCTATGAAAAAAGCTTTCTGCCACCCGGGGATACTTAGTAGCCACCCGCATATGAGCATAGTCACTTAGTTTTTCCTGTTTGAGCGCCTGGGGTACAGCCACCATCATCCGGCAAAACCCAAACTTCAGGTCCAGTAGTTCGTAGACATCTTTGTTTTCTTCCAACAGCACGTCTTTACCAATAATCCCGACATCAGCCGCACCATATTCAACATAGGTAGGCAGATCAGCCGTTTTAGTAATGATAAATCGGATTTTCTCGCTCTCGTTTGCAATAACCAGTTTACGTGAGTTCTCGCTGAGGCCTTCAGCAGTATATCCCAGTTTACCGAGCCTGCTTGCCGAAAGATCAAATAACTTGCCTTTTGGCAGGGCTATTGTTAAGTAATCCATATCATTTGAGGTCATGTCACGCCTCCCTTTTCTTTATCTAATTAAAGTATTAACGTAATAATATATTAGCATCATGTAACATCAGGCGTCAATACCCTATTTGCGTTTTTTTAAGTATTGCAACTTCGCCTTTTACATTTTCTCCAGGTAGGAAAACTGTTTGCATATGTAGAACTAAATGGCAGGATAATAAACCAGATAAGGAGGTTCTCATATGCCTGTACTTAATATTGTAGTGATCAACCCGCTTGCTGACCGTCATCAAGAGGTCCTCCAGGCAGTTGATCCTGATATCAATATAATTGTCACCGATGAAAAGAATGCCCTCGAACAGATGCCAGGTTGCCATATTCTAGTAACCTGGGGGTGGGCCGAGACCAGACCGCTGTATCTGGCGGCCCCGCACCTCGAATGGATTCATGCGTTAAGCGCCGGTGTTGAAAAGCTCATTTTTCCCGAGATTCAGACATCAGACACCATCCTGACTAATTCCAAGGGCATTCACGGCATACCCGTATCTGAACATGTATTAGCCATGATGCTGGCTTTTAGCCGCGGCCTTCCCACCAGTATTCGCCAGCAGGATGCGAAAAAGTGGCAACGCATGCCTACAAGTGAAATGCACGACAAAACCATTGCGATTGTCGGTTTAGGCTCAATTGGCCGGGAAATAGCAAAAAAAGCTAAAGCTCTGGGGATGAGAGTACTTGCCAGCAAGCGGGAGGTTACAACCGAGTTGTTTGTCGACAAGCTCTATCCGCCAGATAATGAAAGCCTATTGGAGATGTTAGGCCAGGCTGATTTTGTCGTCGTCGCCTTGCCACTCACCGAACATACCCAAAACATGATCGGACTACCCCATTTCTCGGCGATGAAACGTACGGCTTACCTCTTCAATATTGCCAGGGGTACGATCATCAATGAAGCAGACCTGATTGCGGCTTTAGAACAAGGGTTAATTAAAGGCGCCGGCCTGGATGTCTTTGTCACCGAGCCTTTACCGGAAGACAACCCGCTCTGGAGCATGCCTAACGTCATTATCACACCACATGTGGCAGCCTTGTCACCTGCGTATCTGGACCGGGCTATTAAACTATGTGCCGATAATCTTACCCGCTTTATCCAGGGGCGGGATATGATTAACATTGTTGATAAAGTGAAAGGTTATTAATGCAGGCTGTCAGCCGTCCGCAATAGAGTAAGTTCCGGCTGCTCGCCGGCGGCCCGGGCCTCGTGGTGCCGCGCCACAATATCGACCATCTGCGGGGAGGCGCCAATCGCCTGCAGCATTGCGGCCCCCCGGGCCGCGTGATGATAATAGATATACACGGCATGGCGCAGATTGGCTACTTTGCTGCCCCGTCCCAGGCGCCCCCAGCGTCTGGCCCAATCAGCAGCACACTTATCTATGATTACTGTAAAAATTTTATCAAAAGTGCTTACATCCCCCTGTACCTTGCCGACATCGTGTAACAGTGCGCACTGTAGCAACAGTTCCTGGTTAATTGTACCATCACCGGCACTAAGCTCTGACGCGGTATAGGCAACATTCAAGGCATGCCGCTGGTCAGGCAGATTCATCTGCCAAAAAAGCGCCGCCTGGGCAACATCTAAATGGCGGGCGATAAATTCCCGGTCCTGATTAGTGATTCTGGCTGATAACGCGGCAACGAACTGTTTAACCCGCTTACTCAATATAAAT
>JAQSXM010000211.1 GCA_029256645.1 Sporomusa sp.
ATTGCCGGTATCATAGGTTAACTCAAGTTCAGGCAGTACCGCAAATATCTCTTTAAACACCTGCGGATTGCCTTTCTGAGCATCCGGACCATTCTCGACTGCCAGGACGATCCCCAGCGACTTAGCTACTTCAAGCACTTGTTTCATGGCATCTGCCCACCAGGACGCATGCACAAAACTTGCATCAAAAGCCCCACTTGCGACATTAAACCGCAACACCTTTGCGCCTAGACGGTCAGCAAGCAGTACGCCCGCTTTCAGTGAATCAATCGCCTGCAGTGTTTCTTGCTGCGATCCGGCCAGCAGCGCCTCATTCGAAGCGTACGCGCCTACCAGACTAAACTCTTGCAAAGCTTTTCTGATTTGCGGGATCTCTTCCTCAATATTTTGCCAATATGGGCGAAACTCAACACCTGCGCACCCGGCCTCGCGGGCTAAGGGGATTAATGCTTCTTGACGCATGCCTGATTTTAGTTCTTTATCCCAGGTTGCAGCACTTATTATAAGCGTCATGTGATTACCTCCGTCAGTTATTCAGCAATTTACACTTTGAGTACGGTGAAGAACAGCCAGCTTAATACCGAGCCGACAACAGCCATCGCAAAGCCCCAGATAAGCATACTGCGGAATAGTTTTTGCTTGTCTGATTTCGGGCCGGCAGCGCCAATAAGAAGGGCACCGGTTGTTGACAACGGGCTGACGTCTACCAAGTGACCAGCCAATACTATACTGTAAATAATGGCCAGTGGGTCACCACCACCCATCTTAGCTACCAAATCAGGTACTAAGGGAATGAAAGCCGGCATAATAACACCGGAAGTACTGGCGTACGCTGAAATAACTGCGGCAACAAAACCAACCACCAGGGTTGCCGTGTTGGGGGTTGAAAACTCAGCAATTAGGTGGGAGAACAATTTCATGCCACCAACATCTTTCATGAGACCGACAAGCACGGTTACACCGCAGACCATGAGGATCGTATTCCACGGCATGCTTTTTACTGCCTGATTCTCATCAGCAGCATTAAGCATTGTCAGGATAGCGCCAATGGTAAACCCGGTAAGACCAACATCAAATTTGAAACCTAAAGCCAATACCATGAGCACACCAATACCGGTAAGGGTCATAAGTTGTTGTTGGGTGAAAGCATCAACCTTAATATTAGCAATAGCATTTGCCTTGGAATTACCTGCAGCACCTTGTTTCCACAGCTTCAGACCGCCAAACAGCACATACGCCAGCATAGCTACCGCAAAGTGCCCAATGAAGGTATTAAAAAACAGAGGAAAGGCAATACCGGTAAAGCCCAGTTTAGCTGACAGACCATTGGCAATAACACCGGCAGGTGCAATTGGCGAAAGCGCGCCGGCCTGGCCGCCGTTACCAACCATAAGAGCCATGAGGAACGGCGATATGCCAACCTCTTCAGCCAGCAGCATAGCGGCAGGTGCCATCAGAGCAATGATGGAAATATGGCCCGGGCCGATAGCCGACAAGCCAAAGGCCACAAAGAATAAAACAATAGGCAGGAGGGCGACATTTCCACGCACTGCTTTAACAGCATACTTAGTAATTTTGTCAATGGTACCGTTCACCTGAGCAATACCGAATAAATAGGTTACCCCGGCCAGCGTCATGAACAGACTGAGCGGAAAACCGGCAATAATCTTGTCAGGCTTAATACCGCCCATTACATGACCGACAATAAACGCCAGGCCAATGGCCAAAATCCCGATGTTCTTTGGCGAAATGCAGCTAACGATGATAGCAATTAACAATGCTACTAATGATAATACAGATACATCCACTATTTTTACCTCCATTATTTTATAATGCTACATATTCAGGAAATGTTTTTCTTGATTTTACTGCCGGCCTGCTTAGCGGCATAAGACTGCGCCAACAGTTCAATGGTATGCATTACATTGTGTTCCTGTTTATTTTGCACCAGGCCGTCAATGAGGTGCATCCGGCAGGAGCCACAGCCGGTAACAACCATATCGGCGCCAGTATTCGCAATATCGGCCACTTTATGATCATTGATTCCGCGTGATATATCATAGTACCCCAGATTGAAACTGCCCCCTGAACCACAGCATCGTCCCGGTTCCTTCATCTCAGAAATCTTAACACCGGGGATAGCGGACAGCAGTTGGCGAACCTGCTTGGTTACTCCCATACCTCTGGCCCCCAGATGGCAAGGGTCATGAATGGTGATGTGGGCATTAACCTCACCTAAATCATTTTTGTTTATCGGCATAACCTCAGTCAGATACTCGGCTATATCATAGGTTTTACGGGAAATAGCCTCAAGCTTCTTCAGATATGTGGCATCGTCAGCCAGAAGCCGTTGATATTCATGGCGCCAGGCGCTGCCGCAGGAACCACATATAGTGATAACAGCATCTACTGCCAACTCTGAAAAGACATCAATATTATGCCTGGCCAGCAAGCGACCGTCTTCTGCATCACCGGAAGTAAATACCGGATAACCACAGCAATGCTGCTTCTTAGGCAGTACAACCTCGATGTTATTGGCAAGTAACACATCAATAGCGGCTTTGCCTGAGCCAGTATAAATATAGTTGGCCATACAACCTGTGAAAAAAGCCACCCTTGCTTTGGGCTGATTGACCTTAATGACTTCAGGATATTGTTTTCTGAGTGACTTATCCGCAAAAGGCGGAATAACCCGGCGTCTGGCAAGTCCCGGCATGGGAAAACGTGAAATAGCTCCAAGCCGCTTGCCAGGCAGACGCTTGATACCAAAATCCTGACCAAGCGAAGCCATGCTCAGGCAAAGATCAAATACTTTCCGGTTCTTCAGCAAGGTAAATACGGCCTTCTTAACAGGCGAAAGACCTTTCTTTGCTGCCATAAGTTCACGGCCTGCCAGTATCAGTTCATCGGCCGCTACCCCGCTGGGACACTGCGAGCCACAGGTCTTGCACAATAAACACTTACTCAACATACCTTGCAGTTCTTCCTCAGGTACTTCCTTGCCTTCAAGGAAACTCCTGAGCAGTGCCAGTTTACCCCGGGCAACGCCCGACTCTACGCTGATCTCCTGGAACACAGGACACGCCGACCGGCATTGGCCGCACCGCACACATTGGTTAACAAGCTTGCGTAATGCATCCGCGTTCATATTTTTTCACCTCCTTTTTATAGTCCCATTTTACCAGGATTTAATATATTCTTGGGATCAAGGGCCTTTTTGATTGTCCGCATGACATCAAGGGCCGGACCGTGTTCCCGCTCCATGTATTTGGCGCGTACAATACCGATGCCATGTTCACCAGTTACTGTGCCATTTAGCCGTAAGGCCATTTCATGGATTTCATCACCGACCTTTTTCACCCGTTCAATCTCATCAGGGCTGTCCAGATCGATAACCGGCGCTGAGTGGAAGTTACCATCAGCCACATGACCATAGGTTACAATAATAGTATTATATTTTTCGCCAATTGCCTGAATGCCTTCAAGAGCAGCACCAACATTGGTTATCGGTACACAAATGTCTTCGCCGATATATACCCTGGTAGCTCCCGGCCGCACCCGACCGCTGGCTGCACCAACAACACTGCGGGCTTCCCACAAGGTTTTCACCTGCGCCGGATCATCAGTCCAATTGACTTCCAGTGCAATAGATTTACATACCTCGGCAATTTTCTGGGCCTGATAGGTGACACCAGGCGGTGGGCCATCAACCTCAAAAAACAGTACGGCGGCAGCATCTGTCGGCAGCTTGATAGAGGGTTTGTACAAAGTAGCCGCCTTAATAGCCGACTTATCAAGAATTTCGATAGCGGAAGGCACAATCTTATTGCGGAATACCTCAACAACCGCCTTGCCGGCATCCCCCAGTTTTGCGAAAGAGGCTACAGCAATCCCTTTTTTCTCTGGCAAAGGCATAATTTTTAAGCGGGCTTTGGTAATAAGGCCCAATGTACCTTCGGCACCAACAAACAGCTTAGTCAGTTCATAGCCGGAGGCAGTTTTTAGTGACCGGCAATTCATACCACCGGTAGTAATCACCTGGCCATCAGCCATCACTACTTCCAAACCTAACACATACTCGCGGGTCGTGCCATATTTCATGGCCCGCATGCCACTGGCATTGTAGGAAATCATGCCACCAATAGTTGCCATCTTCGTGCTGCCAGGATCCGGCGGAAAGGAAAATCCAAGCGCTGCCAGCTTCTGATTGAGATCAGCATGAACAACACCAGTCTCAACAATAACCTGCAGATTGTCAGTGTCTATTTCAACAATCTGATTAAGGGCCGACAGGTCGATGACCAGACCACCGCCCATAGCGACCGAACCACCACATTGCCCGGTTCCTGCCCCTCTGGCAGTAACGGAGATGTTATGTTCATTACAATACTTTAATACCGGGGAAACATCTGCTGCGTTTTTCGGTGTAAAGACAGCAGCAGGCATATACTTATGCAATTGAGAATCCAAAGAAGAATCGTAGGCATAACACATTAGGTCAGCCTGCTCGGTACAGATTCGATCCTGCCCGGCAATTTTTACTAGTTGTTCAATGTGATTTTTGTTCAAACCAGCTACCTCCCATTTTTTTTGAAAAGTCTTTCAATCTTTTCTAATGCAATTTACATGCCAATTCTACAGCTGGAATAAAATTTCAAAAATTATACCTCTGAACTATGATAAATTCTGAACGTACACTTAATTGTCCTGCATAAATTTTCTGACTGAAAAGGGAAACAGTTTCATTTGAAACTGTTTCCCTTTTCAGTCAGTGATACACTAATTCATATTCTTGAGTTTCCGCCACAAGGTCGCCCTGCCTATACCGAGCAGCTCGGCTGCTTTTTGTTTGTTGCCCTCAGTTTTCACTAGCGCTTCCTTAATGGCAGCTTCATTGACAGAGCGTGAATTTGAACTAAATTCATTAGCCGCAGGGGGGCGCAGCCGGTATTTCAGCACCCTTCTGACATCACTCCCGGAAATGGTGACATCAGCAGCCTGTGCTGCCAGCCTGCCAATAATATTGTGCAGTTCCCGGATATTGCCAGGCCAGTCATATTGCAGCAGCTGATTAAGCCCCTCCGGCTCAATCCCTTCGATCGTGGTGCGGTATTTTGCATTAAACTCCGCAATAAAAAGCTGCACAAACGCTTCAATATCTGCTTTGCGCTCCCGCAGTGCCGGTATTTCCACAGTCAGGACATCAAGCCGGTAATATAAATCTTCCCGGAACTTACCGATCTGCACCATTGCGTGCAAGTCCCGGTTAGTGGCGGCGATCACGCGAATATCAATCGGTGTTACCCGTTCATCACCCAGCCGGTATACCTCATGCTCCTGCAGTACCCGGAGCAGCCTGGCCTGCAGGTTTTCCGACATCTCGCCAATTTCGTCTAAAAATATCGTGCCACCGTGAGCCTGTTCGAACAGACCGGTTTTCCCACCTTTCTTGGCACCGGTAAAAGCGCCCTCGGTATAACCAAACAACTCGCTCTCTAAGATATTCTCAGGGATAGCCGCACAATTCACAACCACAAAAGGGCCATTTTTCCGGCTGCTTGCCAAGTGAATGGCATGAGCAAAGTACTCTTTACCTACCCCGGTCTCGCCTAAAACAAGTACGGTGGCATCATACTTGGCAAAGTGTTTTGCATCAGCAATCGCAGTAAGCATTACCGGTGACTCAGACTTGATGTCAAAAAAATTATATTTTGCCACCCGTCCCCGACGAGCCAATTCTTCCCGGGTTTTGCGCTCAACTGCCTGGAAATGGCGCAGTTCCTGAAGGGTAGCCACACCACCAATGACTTCACCATTGGAAATAATAGACTGGTAGTTGGCTACTACCTCCACTCCTGATGCAATCTTTTCAATGGCACCAAACTGCCGGTCCCCGGCGTCCATACACTGACGCAATCTGGCAATCAGGTTTTCCTTAGCCGCACTGTCTGAACGGGCAAGGCTTAGTATCCGCTCCGCCTCACTGTTTACTGCTGTAATGCCAGCTTCCTTGTTGATCGCTAAAATCCCGTAATCGACAGAGTTAATAATAGTCTCAATTTGCTGCATATTAGCATCCCGCAAACGTTCAACCGCCAAGAGATGCCTGGCAGTCATAAAAGCACGGTTTAGTGCCTCCTGGCCTGAGCTAATAATAATACCGGTTAACCCCCGGGCAGCAGCCCGCTGCCCTACAGCCTGATTGCCAACAATACAGTCCGCACCGGCTGCTGCTGCCCGCTCAATACCAAGGGTATAATCCTGATACCTCTCAATGACCACTTTTAAACTTTTATCAGTAACCCCAAGGATGTCCTCAATA
>JAQSXM010000212.1 GCA_029256645.1 Sporomusa sp.
TCAACCTGCGTCTGATCAACCTTAGCCACTTTTTTTGTGGGCGGGCGCCGAGCAGCAAGACGGCGTACTAATTCTTCCGAATCCCGGGCCGATAAGTCCTCCTCGACAATCTGTTTGGCCGCCTCAAGTTGTAATTCAGGTATTTCCAAAGCTAACAATGGTCTGGCTTGTCCCATAGATAATGTTCCACGTGAAACAAAATCCCGAATCTCTGGCTGCAGATTAAGTAAACGTACAATGTTAGCAATCATTGAACGACTCCGTCCAATCTTTTGGGCTACTTCTTCCTGGGTTAATCCAAACTCCTCCATAAGCCGCCGGAAAGCCATTGCTTCTTCAATTGGATTGAGATTCTGACGTTGTAGATTCTCAATTAAGGCAATCTCCATCATCTCAGCATCTGTATAATCACGCACCACCGCCGGAATTTGTTTCAACCCGGCTAACTGCGAGGCCCGCCACCGCCGCTCACCAGCTACTAATTCATAGCCACTAAGTGTCTTGCGCACAATAACCGGTTGAATAACACCATGTTGCTTAATTGATTGTGCCAGCTCAGCTAATGCCTCTTCATCAAACTCCTGCCGGGGCTGATGCGGATTAGGAACAATATCTTTGATTGTAATCTCATTCGTGTCAGTCTCTCCGCTTGTTTCAACAGACGCAGGAGAGCCAAACAAGGCATCTAATCCTCGTCCCAATCCTCGTTTACTCATCACCAATCACCTCACGCGCTAAATCAAAATATACCTCTGTCCCTTTAGACTTGGGATCATATTTTATCACAGGCTGTCCGTGGCTGGGTGCCTCACTTAAGCGTACGTTCCGTGGAATAATAGTTTGATACACTTTATGCCGAAAATGATTTTTAACTTCATCGACAACCTGAATCGATAGATTAGTACGGGCATCAAACATAGTAAGCACGACCCCTTCAAGGGTCAAAACCGGATTTAAATTCTTTTGTACTAAGCTCACCGTACTCATTAATTGAGTTAAGCCTTCCAATGCATAAAACTCGCATTGGATAGGGACAAGCACCGAGTTAGCAGCCGTCAATGAATTAATCGTGAGTAAGCCTAATGAAGGAGGGCAGTCAATCAGGACATATTCATAGCTGAATTTGGCTTTATCCAGAGCCCGTTTTAGTTTACCTTCACGCGACATCATCGATACAAGCTCAATCTCAGCCCCAGCCAGTTGAATGGTTGCCGGCAGCAACTTAAGATTAGGAATTTGTGTCTGGAGCACAATTGTTTCAAGCGGCACGTCATTCACCAAAGCATCATAGACACACCGTTTAATTGATCCTTTATTGAATCCCAATCCGCTGGTGGAGTTACCCTGCGGGTCAATATCAATAAGCAACACCTTTTTACCCAATTCAGCCAGGCAAGCCGACAGATTAACTGCAGTCGTGGTCTTGCCTACTCCTCCTTTTTGATTGGCGATAGCAATCACTTTTACCAAACTAGTTCACCTCAAATAGATTGTTCCATTAGAATTGTTTCATCCTTTCATTCTCCTACATATGCTTAATTTCCTGCCAATATTTTTTTGATATGAAAATCTTGGTGGATTAAAGCATAGAAACCAATAATTATTTGTAAATCCGGAAATATCACAGCTTTAACAAATCAGCAAAATATAATATAATGCTAATAATACCGCACTTCATTAAGGAGGTCTTCCCCAATGCCGATTTATTATCCCCGGTTAACGACTATTGACCTTGATGAAACCAAACGCTATGCAGGGTTAGGCGGTAAAGCAGATTTTTCCGCTACACTCCTTACTGAAGCATGCACTCAGGCCCAGTTATTAGCCACCCCAAAAGGAGTTTGGCAGATCTATACCTATGACCAGGATTCCCATACCATTATGTCTCCTATGCCTCTAAACCTAACAGCCGAGGGTATTATCAGGCATCTCGCCGGGGCAACAGAAGTAGCAGTAATGGCTGTTACAATTGGAATTTCGCTTGAGCAAGAAGTATCCAACCTTTTTTCCAAAAATCAGTATACACTAGGCCTATTATTAGATGCAGCCGGAACAACAGCAGTAGAAATGACCTGTGATGCGGTCTGTTATGTAATATCCGGGCAAGCAGCCCGTTCAGGACTTACAACAGGTCGCCGGTTTAGCCCCGGTTATGGCGGTTGGCCAGTCGAAGTGCAACCAGAGATATTAGACTTAGCCTCAGGTTCTGCCATTGACCTTAGCGTTACAGATACCAAAATGCTGGTACCGCGCAAATCAGTCACCGCCGTCATTGGTTTGTATCCTTACCACCAGGCACTGGGGTTAAATCATGAGCAAGTATTATCATGCGATAAATGCGGACAGCCGGATTGTCAGGCACGAAAGGAGACAAATACTTAATGATACATATTTTCGACGGTGCAATGGGAACAATGTTGCACCAAGCAGGTCTGGAACCAGGTGAATGTCCTGAATTATGGAATATTGAACAGCCCGAAAAGGTAACCTTAATCCATCGCCAATATGTAGAGGCCGGTGCAACAATCATAGAAACCAATACCTTTGGCGCTAACCGCATAAAGTTAGCCCATTACGGCCTGGAAAAGAAAACAATTGCAATAAATGCCGCAGCGGTGGCTGCGGCGCGGCAAGCTACCGGCAATCATGCCAAAATAGCCGGTTCTGTCGGTCCGACAGGAAAGTTTATTGCCCCGCTTGGCGACCTGCCCTTCGACACCGCTTATGATGTGTTTTTTGAACAGATAAGCGCCCTTGATCAAGCTGGAATTGACTTTTTAATTATAGAAACCATTATCGATATTCAGGAGATGCGGGCAGCACTGCTGGCAGCCAAAGCGGCAACCCGCAAACCAATTATCTGCCAGTTGTCTTTTGATGCCGACGGCCGTACCGTAACAGGTACAGATCCCTGCACAGCTGCTATTACCCTGGAAGCCATGGGGGCAACAATAATCGGCGCTAACTGCTCTTTAGGCCCTGCCCAGCTCTTACCGGTAATTGAAACACTAGCCCAGTCGTGTTCCATACCGATCAGCGTTCAGCCTAACGCCGGCATGCCGGAGCTAATAAACGGCCAGACCGTTTTCCCCATGAAAGCAGATGAAATGGCTGCATGGATTCCCAAGCTGATAGCTGCAGGGGCCACCTTTATCGGGGGCTGCTGTGGTACTACCCCTGCTCATATTAAAGCAATCAGGCAAACTGTAGACAACCTCACAACTCAGGCTAAGTACCGGCAACACAGCGGCTTCACAGCCTTAACCAGTCGCACCCGTACCACATACCTTGGCCCCCGGTTTGCACCGGTCATTATCGGGGAGCGTATTAACCCTACTGGCCGCAAAGCCTTAGCAAAGGAAATTAAAGAAGGTAACTTTGTGGCAGTTAAAAAAGAGGCACTCGCCCAAATTAAAGCCGGCGCCGGTATCCTGGATGTTAATATGGGGGTTCCTGGCATCAACCAAACGGCAGTCATGAAGCAGGTTATCGAAGAATTATCGCTTTTAGTTGATGTTCCACTGGCCATCGATACAACTGATCCGGCCGCACTTGAAGCTGGACTCAAGGCCTATCCCGGCCGCGCCCTGATTAATTCGGTCACAGCCGAATCAGAAAGACTGGAAAGTTTTCTGCCATTAGCAAAAAAATATGGCGCGACAGTATTATGCCTGCCGCTGTCTGACAATGGTGTTCCCACTACAGCTATAGAACGCGTAAAAGTTGCTAAGCAAATTATTAACATTGCCATAGAGCATGGCCTAAACCGCCACGACCTGCTACTCGACGCCCTGGTTATGACAGTAGCAACAGATGCCCGGGCGGCAGCAGAAACACTGTTAACACTTAAATTATATAGGGAGCAATTGGGTTGTCCTGCCGTTATGGGTCTTAGCAACGTATCCTTTGGACTGCCCAGGCGTGATTTAATGAATGCCTCATTTTGTGCTATGGCACTGGCATCAGGTCTTGATGCGCCAATCCTCAATCCCTTCGACCCTCTCATGCAGGATATCTGGTCAGCCGCAACCGCCTTAAGCGGACACGACAGTCAAGCAATCGCTTACAGCAAAAAGTATGTTGATATGCCTACCCAGGCGGTTACGATTACTAATACTGCACCGGATATATTAACACAAATTCGCCAATCAGTAATTAATGGCGAAACGACAGGTGTAGCCCCTCTCATCCGCCAAGCACTTGCTGAAGACTACTCCCCGCTTACCATTACCGACCAGGCCTTGACAGCGGCCATGAATGAAGTTGGCCAAGCTTTCGGCCAGGGCCGCTGCTTTTTACCTCAGGTATTATTATCGGCTGAAACGATGCGTACCGCCTTTAACACAATTAAAGAGGTTTTACCGGCCCACACTACCCAGAGTTTGGGCACTGTACTATTAGCTACAGTCAAAGGAGATATTCACGACCTCGGCAAAAACATCGTCGCCGCCTTGATGGAGAATAATGGCTTTACAGTCATTGACTTAGGTAAAGATGTTGCCCCGGCAACTATTGTAGCCGCTACTGAAGAGCACCACCCCCACATCGTTGGGCTCTGCGCACTTATGACCACCACACTCCCTCAAGTTGACATAACTATTAATGCTCTCAAAGCCGCAGGCTTTGGCGTCAAAACAATTGTTGGTGGTGCTGTCCTCACCGAAAGTTATGCGCAGCAGGCTGGTGCTGATGCCTATGCCGCCAACGGCGTAGCTGCTGTCAATATAGCCAAACAGCTACTCAGCAGTAACAATTAGCGCGCCTGCTCTCCCTGCCTGCTGCGAAGGAGGAGTTTGTTATGCATCAAGGTCGTTACCGTGGTACACTACTTGGTTTGGCTGTGTGCGATGCCTTGGGAATGCCACTTGAGTTTAAAACACCGGGCAGCTTTCCCCCGGTAACCGGGCTAACTGCCGGTGGAAAGCATAACCTCAAACCAGGAATGTGGACTGACGATACCAGCATGGCCCTGTGTCTGGCAGAAAGTTTAATCAAATGCCGGGGATTTAACCCAGCGGACCAGATGCTGCACTATGTCCGCTGGTATAAGAACGGGTACTTAAGCAGCACCGGTCAATGCTTCGATATCGGCAAAACTGTGCGAATGGCTCTTGATTCCTATATTTGTACAGGTCAACCCTATGCCGGGTCAGACAATCCTCACACCGCCGGAAATGGCTCTATCATGCGCCTGGCGCCTATTCCACTAACATTTGCGGCTAAAATCCCCTTCTAGCCATTGATCTGGCTGCTGACAGCTCTCGTACCACCCATGGAGCTGCCGAAGCCAAAGATGGTTGCCGGTACTTAGCCGCTCTTATCATCGGGGCACTCCAGGGCCTTGACAAAACCATATTACTATCTACCGATTATTCGCCGCTATCCAAAGGTTGGAATCACCCCTTAACTGGTAAGATAGCAGATATTGCAAGCGGTTCGTTTAAACATAAAAACCCCCCCGGCATCTGCGGCACAGGCTATGTCGCAGATTCATTAGAGGCTGCACTCTGGGCTTTTTATCATAGTAACAGTTTTATCCAGGGCGCACTTCTGGCCGTCAACTTAGGTAATGATGCCGACACCACCGGCGCAGTTTACGGTCAATTAGCCGGTGCCTATTACGGTATAAGCGCCATACCGGTTGAGTGGCTTACTACACTATACCAGCGGGAATATATTGAAGATATTGCTGATCAATTATTGCAGCTAAGCCTAACCGGAGATCACCTGGTCAAATCTTAATTTTTTTCCATTTAAGACAAGAGTTTATATTGATATACCAAAAGTCCTGGTGCCACATTTTCACGTGGTGCCAGGACTTATTAGTGTTGTTCATAATATTAATTAGGAAAATAAACCCCTCCTAACGTGGAGGGTAACATAGTACGATTTATTTTTATCAACCTCAGACATTTTACGTGCTTTCGCTTTGGCCTACTCAGCAAAGATAATACTATCCTTAATCATCTGCTCCAACCTACCCTGATGTTGCTTGCCCAACTTGAACATCCAGCTACCGGCAATTACAACAGCAATAGTGGTTACACTCTCATTAACAATTTTTATTCATAACTTCGCCTCATGATTAGTGTACGCGGGATACCCCCCTGACCTATATCATACTGCAAAATTATGAATATCTGTTGAGACCTATGAACCTTTTAAGAATTCTTATTTTACAGGCTGTTTCTGGCGATAATTCTTAACCTGAATACTGATGTTAACATAATC
>JAQSXM010000213.1 GCA_029256645.1 Sporomusa sp.
ATAGCCACACCGATAGTCCCCAGCGATGTCTTGACAACAGTCATGCTACTGCCGGCAGTCAGGGTCCTGGATTCCTGGAATACAGTGCCGCCTTTTATCGCAATATCAAATAAGTGGACTTTGCGGTGGCGGCCAATCAAATCACCGCTTTCATCAAAGATAAAGCTGGTGTTATAAATATTGCCGGCCTCATCCCTTTCAGGAATTGAACCGCCCACAATGATTACCTTATATTTGGCGGCACACTCGGCTAACATAGTCACTGTTGGGCCATCCGGATAACTTTCTGCATATTCAGGAAACAGCTCCGACTGATACGGACAGTTAAACATTTCAGGCAAAACCACTAACCGGCTGCCCCGGGCAGTTGCTTCGCCAATCATTTGTCGCGCCCTGTCAATATTAACCAACTTATCGGGTATAATCCCCATTTGACAAATACCTACCGTAAATACTGACATAAATAACCCTCCCGTTATATTTGTTATCATTACAAAATAGTGTGATTTTTTAAAATCAACAGCTCTAGCTGAAGGATTTATTAACATAGCCTGTCGAATAACATAGCCTGGCAAATAAACAATAACTTGTTAGAACATAGGGAGGCCCTTCACATTCATGCAAAAAATTGCCACAATTAGTTTACAGCCGGGTATGGTCATCGCCCGCAATGTTTTCAGCACCGAAGGCGTGTTGCTCTTAGGTACTGATACAGAATTGAATCATTTACATATTGAACGGTTACGGCAGTTTGGCCTGACAAGTATATATATAAAAAACCCGTTTACTGATCAGATGGTTGATGGTGACCTCATCGATACTATCCCTGAGGTTGTCCGTGAAGAGACACGGGTACAAGCGGTCCAGGCGGTACATGCTGCATTTCAAAATATCTCCGACACCCGCCAGGTAGATACGAAGGAGTTTAAAAGAACAGCTGCCTTTCTTACTGATGAGGTTATTAAAAACCGGGGGGCCATGGTTCATCTGACTGATATTCGTTCACGCGACGGCTATACCTTTGGGCACTCGGTTAATGTCTGCGTTTTATCAACACTCACCGGTGTCAAGCTAGGCTATAATCTTCTCGAGCTCAGAGAGCTGGCTCTGGGAGCCTTACTGCATGACACAGGAAAAATGCTCATTCCCAAAGAAATCCTGGTCAAACCGGGGCCCCTCACCGTCGAGGAAAGAAAAGTCATGGAGAATCATCCTGACTATGGCTTTGATATTCTCCGCCGCCAAAGCGAAATCCCCCTTATCTCCTCCCACGTTGCCCTCCAGCATCACGAAAAGTTTGACGGCAGCGGTTACACCCGCAGCATGGGTGGTTTAAATATCCATCACTATGCCAGGATTGTGGCCATCGCTGATGTTTATGACGCTATTACCTCAGACAGACCCTACAAAGAAGGAACTCTGCCATATGAAGCCTATGAGATCATGATGTCGCTCGCAAATACCCACTTCGACCCAGTCATTTTAAGAACCTTCCTGAGTCAAATTGCAATCTATCCCTTGGACAGCATCGTTAGACTCAACACCGGTGAGATTGCCCTGGTAACAAAAGTAATCTCCGGTCTACAAACCCGGCCCACCTTGAGAGTGATTATTGATGCTAACGGTCACAGGCAAACCGAAGGGGCCGAGATTGATTTAACCAAACAGCTGACAACCTTTATTGATAAAATCTTCACCCCTGCCGAAATATTAGAACTGGACGCTAATTCAGCTTGATAAATAAACCGGAGGCATCATCCCAACGCCTGCTGGCTTTTATCAACAGGTCAAACCAGTTGGCTGTACTGTCAAAATCACGGAGATCCAGGTCTTCAGGCAGGCCATTGACTTCGACCAGATCCAATATACCGTCTGTCACAAAATAAATAGTATCTCCGGCCCGTACAGGCATTTGAACCTTGGTAATATCAAGCTCCGGAATAATTCCCAAAAGGGAACCAGCTGTTTTTACCAAACCATTGCTTGTCTCCGAAGCCACAAAAAAACCGGTAATGCCAGCTGGCACCAGAGTAAGAATCTTACTGTCAAAATCCAGTTCGAAACATAGCATGGCGGCAAAGGTCTCTTCTGTAAAATAGCGCATTACCGTCTGGTTTATCCAGCGTACCTTATCAACAAGCGGAATCTCCATTAAATAAGCTTCCTGCATGAGCACATTCAGAGCTGCGGTCTGGAGGGCGGTTCCCAAACCATGCCCGGCCACATCGATCATATAGCCTGCTAAAACATGGCCGCCTTTGATAAATGTATAATGGAAAAAATCCCCGCTTACCATATGATAGGGTTCAAATATGGTGCGGATACTCACCTGGCCGGTATCAAGATCAGCAGGTAATAAACTGCGCTGCACTTGACCGGCGGTTTTTATGTCCTTTTTCAGGGCCTCCTGCAGGCGTACATACTCCGTTATATCCCGGAAAGTAGCTACAATAGCCTGCTGGTCCCGGTAGCTGATCTGCGTTGCCGAAAACTCAACAGTAATACCATGCCCGTCTTTACGCCGGAAATTCCGCTGACTGCGGCTCTCACCAGTGGCCAATGCCTCCTCAAGATCGGCCACAATGTCGGCTGAGATTGCTAAATCCTTAATATGGAGCCAGACTACTTCAGCTTCCTCAAAACCCATAATATGCCGAAACTGATCATTAGCCTCCTGAATCCGCCAGGTTTCGGCATCCAAGACAATAATTCCATCGCTTGACTGTCGTAAAAGTGCGCGATAACGCTCATTCCGAGAGTTAAACACCTCGGCCTGGCGCACAGTTTCCTGCAGTTGCTGCTCTACCAACCTGGCCATGTGGCGATTTCGCTTATACAGCCAACCAGAAGTTATAACACATAGTATTAACAAAAATACTACCAGCATATTGATCGAATCCATTGGCTACCTCCGTCTGATAACAACTATTTTCTTATTATATAATATTTTCCTGCCAGTGAAAACAACACCGGTTACCATAAATGAAAAACGAGATTGCTCAGCTCATGCTCGCAATCTCGTTTTTTCTATCGATGGGAAATCGTTAATTTATTTTTACTTAATACTTTACCATTCTGGTCAACAAAAGTAATGTCCACTCCACCCCAGACATCAAAGATTGTTTTATCAAGCACTACATAGTCGGATGGTTGCGTCATCGCCAGTGTTACCGCCGAACCGTGCCCCGGGCTCTGAGTACGGACAGTGACAGTCATCTTATTGCCGTTCATAACTACTTTTTCAATGCCAACCCCATAACCACCTGACGGGGCTGTACCAAGATAAGCAAACAGTACGACTTTTTTATCATAATTAATATTTTTCACTTTACTCAGAACATTTTCCGGGATACGCTTGTCCTGTCTAAGCTGCGATTTATAATCAACGATAGTAGCAAAAGCCATATCTTTCAGGTATCTATCTTTATGCCAGCTCCAGTTAGCAAATTTATTGGAGGAGAACAGGGTTTTACCTGTAGTTTGAGCAGGTGGAACCGGTTTATATTGGCCAACTACCTTGTACGTCGTCCAAATGGCGTCACCGCCACCAAACGGTTTAACCAAAATCATGGTATAATTTTTCCCGTTATGGGTTACTTTGACATGGACCTCACCATGACGGGCCAACTCGCTATGTGCCAGGCGCTTAACAATAGTAAAGCTATCTTTATCGGTAAAGCCATAGTTTTTTCCTTCCCGGCGGGCGACTTTCATGGGGTCAAGACGCCAGCGTTCGTAACCTGCGTCAACATTCTGCTGCCACTTAATTATTTTGGCATAATCAAGGTTTGCCACCCCTGGTCCTACGTCAATTTTTCCCGAACTGGCAACAACTCCGCCTGGTAATACTCCCGGTATTTTAACAACAGTCTCAATAATGCCCTGAACCGAGGTATCTTTAAGCACTACAGCCGGCCGATCATCTGTCATTACCTGTTTAACAGGAACTTGAAACATCTTACTTCCTTCTGCTTGCACTGGAATACTGCTGCCTTCAGCTTCCTCAACTCCGGTAGTCATATCCCCGGTTGCCGTGGCTAAAACGGTCTCTTGAGTCATAATCGGTGTTAACTGAGCCCCTTGTTCAACCACAGCAGATTGAGTCAGATTCAGCCATTGGGCAGATGCCGGCTCAGGCAGGGCAGCAAAAGAGGTTGCAGCCGTAATCACTGCCAGACCGGTAACAGTGGAAATAAATTTTATCTGTTTCTTATTGATTTTCATGTTCTATCCCTCTCATTTTTATTAATCTATTGCAATTGACTCCTTAGTCAACTCATCTACTTAAACGCCACCATTCCCTCAAAAGTAACGCCACAAATACAAGAAAAACTTCCCAGACTCAAGGGGACGGTTCTCTTGAGTCAAAAAAAAGCAAAAAAGTGACTCAAGAGAACCGTCCCCTTGAGTCACATGCATTGTTTCTTTTATTTTGCTACACTTACTTTGGTGAGCGTTTTTGCCAGGCGCAGGAGCTCCTCTTCAGTGGCTGCGCCTTCCAGGGTTACTTCTGTGTTGTCGACTGTTACTGTTACCTTGTTACGATGTGGTGGCTTGATCTCGACTGATTCATTGGGAACCGGGGCAGCCATTTTTGCGCGTGCTTCCGGGGGTTGCGGGGCTGTCCGAAGGTTTCGCTGAATTTTCGGAGCCTGGGTAACAATTATTTCGTCAGGTGCACCCTGGTGATAAACCTGGCGGATCCTTTTGGTGGCAGCGTCAATGCTGACAATATCGGCTTTTCGTTCTGCCAAAGCCAGCATGGTTTCGCTGGCCGCCGGAACCGGTGATTGCGGCGGAACAAGGGCGATACTGGGCTCCTGCGCTGCAGGTGGAGTCACATCTGCTGCTTCGGGTTGAGCGGCTTGAGAATCCTGTGCCGGTTTAGCGGGTAAAACCGGCGTCCGGGTATCAGCCGGCGGTGTAACTAGATTGGGTGGTGTCTTCGCGATTGTTGGGGGCTGCGGAGCTTCGGTGACTGGAGCAGGCGACGTCTTAACTAATTGCTGCTCTGGGGTGACCGGCGGCATAACCTGCAACAACGCGACTAGAACTACAGCTGCGACCGCACTTGTCAGACCGGCAAAGCCCCAGGCCCGATGCCTTTTGCGGTTTTCCCGGGCAATGGTATTGGCTGCTTGATTTACCAGGTTATCGAGCACTACCGGAGGTGGTGCAAGCATTGGTTCTGATGCATCCTTAACCAGTTTGGCGGTCAATAGCAGTTCTTGTAACTCTGGTTCCTGGCTCTCTTCAGGCGGCACACCCCGGTTAAGGGCATCAATGGCGGCTGACAGCGCTTCTGCTTGTCTTTTTTCAATTTTGGTATTATCCTGCACCAGCTTCACCTCCTCCTGTTAACCCATGCTCGGTAAATAAGTCTTTAAGCTTTTTCAGCGCCCGCTGCTGCAGCATCTTTATCGCAGCACCACTTTTTCCCATAATCCGGGCAGCATCGGCAACCGACAACCCTTGGATAATCCGCAGCTCAATGACCTGCCGTTGTTCAGCTGGCAAGCGGGCCAGCAGGCTAACTACTTCCCCGCGCCATTCAGCGTTTACTGCAGACTCTTCCGGTCGTGAATCGGGATCAATGATCGGCTCATTGTATTCAGCAATATCCACAACCTGGGGAGCCCGGCCGCGTTTGCGGTAATAATCAATAATAAGATTAAGGGCAATCCGTGACAAATAGGTTTTAAAGGTGGCGTTCGTTTCTTTATAACGTGGTAATGCTGCCAGGGCCCGTAAGAAGGTGTCTTGTGCAATCTCCTGGGCATCTTCGGGATTGCCGGTTTTTGCTAAAGCCAAACGGTACATAGAAGGCCAATGGCTGGAAACAAGCGCATTAAGTGCTGCGCGGTCACCTTCCCTGGCTTTGGCAATCATAATATTTTCATTTTCTGACAATCATTGTCACCACTCTTTAGGCTTACATATAATTTAACGTTACAGAAGCCAATAAGTAACGCCACAGGTCGTTATCTTATAGTATGTTACGAATGCATGAAAAAAATTTCTTAGTTTCATTACTTTACCAGAAACTCTCCCAGGGTAAGAGGGAGCTGTGCCAGCTTTTCTTTTACCTCTGCAACATCATCAGCAAAATCATCAGCTGTTGCTTTATCGTCAAAGCGCACTTTGACATCTACGGTATGTCCATCATACAAACGAAACGAGGTCTCAACCAATCCAATATTCTCTGTCTCTACACAAATCCTGAGCCAGGTCTCGGTCACTGTCTGTCCGGATTTTTTTCGATCTTCCTGCTCCTGGTGATAGAT
>JAQSXM010000214.1 GCA_029256645.1 Sporomusa sp.
TTTTAAGAGGGAGCTGGTACCATTACTTTTCTTTTGAATAACCATATTCCTTATTATACATCCTCCGCTAACAAACCATAACCACTTTATTATGAATTAATAACTCTCTAAAGTACCCCAGAAAATCAAGCTGATTCTCCGGCAAACCCAGCCAGTGTATGCCCTCCTTTCTAATAAAATTGAATTATCTTTTATTTCCTTACATATATTTATCAATGTGAGGTGAATACCATGAGAATATTATACATTGGTAAACGTCACTTTCTCTTTTTTCTATTACCTATTATGGTGTTAGGTACATTATATGCATATAATGTACCCCCGATAATAACAGGCAAGGTTGTTGTTATCGATGCTGGTCATGGCGGTATTGATCCTGGTGCAAACCGTCCAGGCGTATTAGAAAAGGATATTAATCTGGCAGTAGCACTCCAGCTTAAAGAAGTCCTTAACCAATATGGTGCTAAAGTTGTATTATCCCGCCAGCAAGATGTGGAACTTAGTCCTGAATGTGATAACGATAAAATAAAAGGGCGCTATCACCGCGATTTAATGGCCCGGGTCGAAATGGTTGAAGAATCAGATGCAGACTTATTTATCAGTGTTCATGCTAATGCTGTCAAGAATGCCAAGCGACACGGTGCCGAGGTTTTCTATTATAACAAGTCTGAAAAGGGAAAGGCCTTAGCCAATTCAATCCAAACTGAACTCTGTACTGTTACTGAGACAAGCAGGAGCGCTGCAAACGCCGACTATTTTGTATTGCGCCGCAACAAAATTCCGGCTGTTCTAATTGAGGTTGGCTACATTACTAATATCGAAGAACGTCAGTTACTACAGGTTCCTGAATACCAGAGAAAGCTTGCTGAGGCAATTGCTAAAGGTGTTTATACCTATTATCAGTATTGAATACGACAATTTTATCCTCTTATTAGACTGCACCCGTCTGACTAGAACCATTCATTAGGTAAAACAGGGACTGACACGGGGAGATAGCTAGAAAGAGCGACGGGGGGACGGTGGTTGTGTCTTTTCAAGACACAACCACCGTCCCCCCGTCTTACCCTGTCCTAGGTTATCAGTTCTCTTATATTTTATCCTTGAGGATGCCAGTACTTCTCCACATCACTGATAAGATTATTTATATGCTCAATCATGGCCGCCCGGGCTTTGTCACCATTGCCGCTTCCTATGCTTTCAGCAATCTTTTGATGGTCCACATGCACAAGGCTGTGGACCTGGAGCCGGATATGCTCAAGGACCGGGGACAGCTGCGTATCCTGCCGGATCAGGCTTACGGCAGCTGCCAGCACACGATTCTGCGCCATATTGACAATGATGTTATGAAACTCAACATCTTCAGCAGTCAACGCCGCCTGTAAAGCCCGGACCTCTTCCGGTGTAGCATTTTGAGCAGCAAGATAAGCAAGCTCACCCTCAATAGCCCTGCGGGCAATTAACACCTCAAGCAGTTGTTCCCGGGTATGTCCCTGAACAGCCGCCATCAATTCCTCACCCTGCTTTTGCCTGCGCTCTTTACCTGCCAAATCACACAGCCGCTCGCTGCCACTATTTGATAACTTCCGCCCCTGGAACCCCGCCTTCTCGGTTAAGCCGGCAATATCAAGGTCCCGCAGAATTCTACCAACAGTAGCCTCACTGAAGGAATACCCCAAGGCTTGCAATTTAACAGCAATTGAGCCGCATCCCATGGGACGTCCGTTAGATTCATTTATGATCGAGAGTATATCATACTCTAAGTTCTCCTTATCACTAAGCGCCACGCGTCTTCCTCCTAGGAATGGTTATTTAATAGTTAGTTTCTAGATAACCCACGCTAATTCCTTCTACAAACAATGTATTGAAGCAGCTTACAATCAGGCAAAAGGGGCCAGCCAAAACAAAAAAAGGCTGTCTTCGTAGGTTGTTTGAACCTGCGAAAGACAGCCTCATTAGATTAACTGATTACATCAGGAGTATTGCCACAATGGTTGTTGCGATAAAGCCAAGAACGACTGGAATAAAGTTTTGGCGCGCTAAATCAATTGGATTAACACCGGTTATCGCAGCAACCGGAATCAAGCCCCAGGGAATGATGGTCCCGCCCCCGGTCCATACCCCGGCAATCTGGCCTAAGGCAGCTAAGGTTGCTTTATCAATTTGAATGGCTTTATCAAAAGTGGCAGCAACAGCCCCGACTAGCGGCAGCGGGGAGAAGCCGGAGCCATCCAGGCCAACGATAATGCCTGTAGCTAAGCTGACAATCGCCACAAACACCTTATTAAGGGGTACTGTTTGCGATAAAGCTAAACCAAAGTCTTCAAGAAACCCGGTTGCAGCCTGGGTGCTGAGGATAGTCTTGGCAAGTTCTCCTTTACCCAGGAAAAAGAAACCGCCGATAATAATTACAGGAGCAAAAATCTTAATACCGAACATAAAGCCCTCACGGACATAGTCGGTAATTTTCTCAAACCCTTCCCAACGATATTTTAATAGAGTGCCCAACGTTAGGATTAAAACGGCTGTCGCCCCAAGCAGGGCGGTTGCGTCTCCCCCTCTAAGCTTAAGTACCCACATGGCAACAACATCTAAAGCAAAGGCTACAGGGGTGATAATGGCTAAGAAGTAGGATACCCAGTCTAATTCCCGTTCGACCTCCTGGGCGGTTAACGCCGCTTGTTCTGCTATAATTTGCTCCGGATTATGGGCCATATCGCGCTTAAGCATGATGTACGCAGTAATGGTAGTTACTAACCCCATGGTAATTGCAAGGGGAATACTGGCAGCTATTACGGATGAGGGATCAGCAAAGCCAGCCGCTTTGGCTGTTATCGTCGGGGCTCCCTGAATAACATAGTCGGTAGACAGGGCAATGCCATGACCAAAAAGATTCATCGCTACTGCCGCCCCCATTGCGGGAAGACCGGCCCGGATAGCAGCCGGAACCATAATGGCGCCAATGAGCGCAGTAGCCGGTGAGGGCCAGAAGAACCAGGATGTCAGCATCATCGCAATACCAATTGTCCAGAAAGCAATATCAGGGTTGATCATCAGGCGGGCAGCCGGCCTCATAACTAAATAGTCAGCACCTGTGTCACTAAGCAATTTGGACAGGGCAACAATGAGCGAGATAACAACAATAATCCCCCAGAATTCGTTGCCGGCAACAATCAAAGCATTAAATACCGTGCTAACGCCGCTGATAAAACTGCTTTTTACAAGCCAGCCTACAGACAGCAAGCCCAAAATACATGGAATGACCGGATCTTTTCTCAGAGCCATAACCACGATTACAACCCCAACCCAGAACAAAAACAACCAGTGAGCTGCTGTCAATTCTACTGTCATTATCTTACCTCCTCATTGCAGATGATCGGTGTAGCAAATAGCTGAGTCAAACCTGCTTTTTCAACACGCGCTTTGATCGCAGTAATGTCTGTGGTGTACAACCCCTCTTCCTGCATCCGTTTGAAATAATTGGCGCCTGAAAAGGTGTATTTCTTGGTAATACCCTCTTTAGTCTGCATCCTTTCCCTGACATGGGCAATTGCATCACCACACGCAATACTTGCGGGAAGCTCAATCGGGGGATGCCCCAGAGCAAAACGAGCCGCATTATGCCCGGCGAGTGTACCGGTAACGATGGCCTCCGTATGACCAACCAACAGGCCGGCCTTCTCACCACCACAGAATACATTATTAAGACCATCTACCTTTAGAGCATTATTCCGGGGTAACATTCCAAAATAACGCATCGAGTTGCCAATATCGCCGGCATAGGGATCTTCATAACGGGCATTAGCGCAGCCCGGAATCTGCCGCAGTATCTCCAGCGGATAATATGCGGTCATTAGCTTAGCATGACCAGTATCCAGAAGCACTATGTTTTCCGCAAACTCCTTCAAAGCATATTGCTGACAGGCCTTCTGACCAAGAGAGTCCATACTTTTGCGCAAAGCGGGCGGCACGGGGATAACACAGACCCCGGTTCTATTCAGTTCTTCCCTGACCTCAGGCGACAGTGAATCCTTATGCAGCTTGCACGACCCACTCATAGCCCCCAAAGTTCCGTCTGGCTTTTCACCGATAATCTCTTTAATACCGGCCCTGGCAGCGATGCTAAGCCGGGGTCCAAAGGTCGGACAGCGGTAGATACACATTGCACAGCCGTTGCCGTACTTCATACAGTTTCCCTGAGGACCGGCAGTACCTGATACATCAACAAAGGCGTCACCGGTTATTTCAATGGTCTGATTGCTATGAAAGACATCGGCAATCACTTTAGTAATTGTTCCCGCTTCCATAACAATATCGCTCACGCGGGATTTTAGATAAATATTGATTCCTGCAGCCAGCAGGGCTTGCTTGACAGCCGGTTCAATTGTAGATACATCATACAAATTAACATTCTTGTGCCCTGGAAACTCAATGTTCCTGTGCCGGGAATTGGCGTCACAAATCTTAAACAGGTCGCCGCCGCCCATAGCAATCATCTCTTCTGTTGCGGTAAAGCGACCGTTATTACGCATAATGCCCCCAACAAGCCCGGTACCTAAGAGCATATCTGCCCTTTCAAACAAATGCACCTCACAACCAGCTTTTCGTGCTGCGAGAGCAGCCGCTGTTCCTGACCAGCCGCCACCAACAATTACAACTTTCTTCACAATAAGAACCCCCTGCCTCGTTTTTAAAATAAAATGAGAGTAGATCCAGAAGAATTTCCAAATCTACTCTACTCTGAGTAAATATTTAGTTGCAATCAATTCTGAGTGGCTGCCAGTAAATAAAAACAGCAATGTCGCTGTTGTTCGGCGACACTGCCACTCATCATTGATGATCGAATGATGATTAATTTCTACTAAAAACGACAAAATCCTGCTATTAATTTATAAAAATTATTAAAATTATAGTGGAATATTTATCCATATCACTTGAGGAAGTTTCCCGAAAATAATTCTTGCAGAAAAAGATAATCTTGTGTAGAATAGAAGCATAAACAACGCTACTCATCAATTATGAGCTATAAAAATATAATAATCTGCTTTTTATCGGATCACAATGACGTGCCGACTCAGAATAGACCTGAGTCGGTATTTTTAATTTTACAAGCAGTAAAGCAACTTATCATCACCCTGTGATGAAGAGAATCTGAATGCCGATGGGTAATTACATCAAATATACCAAAATAGGGGGGATTATACTTTCTAACTACTCATCAATGATGAGCTAACAATAATTATCTTGTTCTGCGAAATACACGGCAAAGCGCCGGGATATAACGAAGGAGGTCTCTAGCTATGGTACCTGTTATTGCTACTAAGTTTGATCAGATTCCCTATGCCGGAATCCGGAAAGTATTCCAAAAGGCCAATGAATTAGAAGCTCAAGGCCAAAAAGTAGTCCACTTTGAGATTGGACGTCCCGATTTTGATACACCCGCACATATCAAAGAAGCGGTAAAAGTCGCGCTCGACAAAGGCCATGTCCACTATGCCCCAAATAACGGAATACCGGCATTGCGTGCCGCCCTGTCAATGAGACTACAGGCCGATAAAGGACTCAATTATGATGCTGAAAACGAAATTATGGTGACGGCCGGTGGTCAGGAAGCTTTATATCTAACCTTTCTGAGCCTGCTCAATGAGGGTGATGAAGTAATTATTCCCGATCTGTGCTTTGGTCCTTTTGCGTTGGGGATCATACTGGCCGGTGGCGTTCCTATAAAAGTTCCGCTTCAGCCTGACAATAACTATGCCTATGATTTAGCAGCAGCTAAACAGGCAGTTTCGCCGCGAACCAAGGCGATCATTGTAAATTCTCCCCATAATCCAACAGGCAGTGTTTTGACAAAAGAGCAATTAAGAGCTGTCGCTGATTTTGCAGTCGCTCATGATTTGATACTCATTTCTGATGAGGCCTATGACAAAATGCTGTACGAAAGCAGCTACATTTCTCCTGCCAGTTTTCCCGGGATGAAGGAACGAACCATCGTTTGCGGCACCTTATCAAAAACCTTTGCCATGACAGGCTGGCGCGTAGGGTATATTGCAGCCCCTGCAGCACTGATTGGGGCTGCTGTCCGGGCACAGCAAAACGTCATGCTGTCGCTGTGCACCTTCGCTCAACACGGGGCGGTGGCAGCACTAACCGGCTCTCAGGATTGCGTTGACGCCATGATGCAGGAATTCGCCCGGCGCCGCAAGCTTGTTTTAGAAATGATCCGGCAGATACCGGGGCTTGAGTTGCCGGGGATTCCCCA
>JAQSXM010000215.1 GCA_029256645.1 Sporomusa sp.
CCAAGAAAGCCGTGACGATATTATTAAAGTGCTTAAGGGTGCTGATATGGTATTTATCACTGCCGGTATGGGTGGTGGTACCGGTACCGGAGCTGCACCGGTAGTGGCCGAATGTGCCAGAGAAGTAGGCGCACTTACGGTTGGCGTTGTTACCAAACCGTTTACTTTTGAAGGCCGCAAGCGTCAACTGCAGGCAGAAAGAGGGATTGCTAAGCTTAAAGAAAAGGTAGATACGCTGATTACTATTCCTAATGATCGTTTGCTGCAGGTGGTCGATAAACGAACTTCGATTTTGGATGCTTTTAAAATTGTTGATGATGTATTGCGGCAAGGTGTTCAGGGAATTTCTGACCTTATTGCCGTGCCGGCGCTGATAAATCTTGACTTTGCCGATGTAAAGACCATTATGAGCGATGCTGGTTCAGCCCTGATGGGTATTGGTTTTGGCACAGGTGATAATCGCTCAATTGCAGCTGTTGAGGCCGCTATTAGGAGTCCTCTGCTGGAAATGTCGATTGATGGTGCCAAAGGTGTCTTGTTAAACTTTACAGGTGGTCCCAATACCACTTTGTTTGAAGTAAATGAAGCAGCTGATATTATTGCTAAGGCTGCTGATCCGGAAGCAACTATTATTTTTGGTGCAACTATTGATGAACGTTTTGAAGATCAAGTGCGAGTGACTGTTATTGCCACTGGTTTTGATCCTAAGCCATTGATAAAGGCAAGTGAAGGTAGGCATGAAAGCCCGGTTATCGAACCCTTTAAAGGTCGAGATCTAGATATTCCGGCCTGGATGCGCCGTTGATAAAACACTTGCGATAAGTTCTGACCCGGCTCTTTATTGAGCCGGGTTGTCTGTCTGTTTTTAGTGGTTTTTCTTAGCAAAAAATTACATTATTTTAAAAAAATCCTTGGTATAATTGGCATAGTGATTTTGGCGATAGCATATATTGCTATGTATCAGTTTTTCTCCTGGTATAAAATTCCATGTCAGGAAGGGATGACCAGTGTACATCTACGCTGATATGGTACTATTGATTAATTTTATAATGAATAGTGTCATTTTAGTTTTAACAGCTTATGCCTCAGGCGTTTCGTTCAGATGGCGACGCATACTGCCTGCAGCTTTAATGGGAGGAGTATATTCACTTGTCGGGATTTTTCCGGAAATGGCGGTATTGTATACGATTCCTGGCAAGCTGTTAGCCTCAGTAATGATTATCTTATTGGCTTTTGGGCGTAAAACATTAAAGATAACTTTAATACTTGTTGCTACTTTCTTTATTATTTCATTTATTTTAGGCGGGGCCGTATTGGGGTGGTTGTACTTTGCCCAGGCCGAGGCGCCGCACGCGGTTAACCAAATAATTAGTTTATCCTGGGGTAATTTAGCAATAGGCAGTGCTATCGCTGTTGTACTTATCTTGCTTATCGTAAAACAAATGCTTGGAAGAATGTATCGTCGACAGACTTTTTATCAGGCAAAAATTGAATATGATGGACGGTATGTTGAGGTGACAGGTATGCTTGATACTGGTAATGGGCTTTTTTCATTGCTGGGGCGCAAGCCTGTTGTTCTTTTAGATCACCAGGCATCACTTCTCTTGCTTAGCTCGCAAGCAAGGGAATATTTGACTACAAATAGTCCTGATGCGTGGTTGACTAATCTTGATCAATGTTTGGATGCAACATGGTTATCCAGGATAGAAATTATTCCTTATCAGTCTGTCGGTAGTCGGAGTGTTTTATTAGGATTTAGGCCGGATAGTATTACGATCATGACCGAATATGGTCCGGCTCAGACTGCTAATGTGCTCATCGGCATCTATAGTGGTGTACTTTCTGGCGGTAGCGACTGCCAGGCGCTTTTACACCCTGCGCTAATAACCGGGGTAAATATGACAGAGGAGGCAGGGATATGCGCATTACCTGGCCGATAGTTAAATTATATATTAAGCTTAAGGTGATATCATTTCTTCAACGCATAGGCTGGCTTAAGCCAGACGAGGTATTTTATGTAGGTAGTGCAGAAATTTTACCTCCGCCGTTATCTGGCGATGAAGAAGTATTTTTGCTTAATCGATTACAAAAAGGCGATAAGTCTGTCAAAAGTGTTTTCATCGAGCGTAACCTGCGGCTTGTTGTCTATATTGCCCGTAAGTTTGAGAATACAGGGGTGAGTGTCGAGGACTTGGTCAGCATTGGCACAATTGGGCTCATCAAAGCAGTAAATACTTTTGATCCTATTAAAAAGATTAAACTTGCTACTTATGCTTCACGGTGTATCGAGAATGAGATTTTAATGTACCTGCGCCGCAATAGTAAAACCCGGGCTGAGGTGTCATTTGATGAGCCACTTAATATCGATTGGGATGGTAATGAACTGCTGCTATCTGATGTATTAGGAACCGACAATGACATAATCTATAAATCAGTTGAAGAAGAAGTTGATAAAACTCTGCTGTACACAGCTATGAGTAAGTTATCAGGGCGGGAACGAAGAATTATGGAGCTCAGGTTTGGCCTCAATGATGATGGTAACGAGCGCACGCAGAAGGAAGTTGCCGACATGCTGGGGATATCCCAGTCGTACATCTCGCGACTTGAGAAGAGAATAATAAAGAGGTTACGCAAAGAAATTAGCCGGATGGAATAATCCTACGGCTTTTTTTTTTGCCATTTTTATTGTTTGTGGGTTTGGCGTGTTGCCAGTTAGAGTATAAAACCTCCAAGCCATGGCAATAATGCTTGTGTAGGGTAAGTAGTTTTAGTAGCCTAGAAAAACTGGGGAGGTACAACATGATAATCAACAAAGTAGAGATATGTGGTGTAAATACAGCAAAGCTCCCGGTGCTTTCTGCCACTAAAATGCGTGAGCTGTTCGAGGTAATGCAAGCTGGCGAAAGAGCGGCCCGGGAGCAGTTGATTTATAGTAACCTGCGTTTAGTACTTAGTGTAATCCAGCGATTTAACAATCGGGGTGAATATGTAGATGACTTGTTTCAAGTAGGCTGTATAGGTCTAATGAAAGCAATCGACAACTTTGATTTGTCGCAGAATGTTAAGTTTTCTACTTATGCGGTGCCAATGATTATTGGGGAAATCCGGCGTTATTTAAGAGATAACAATCCTATCAGGGTGAGCCGGTCAATGCGTGATATTGCTTATAAAGCGCTACAGGTCCGTGATTCATTAGTCAGCCGATATTCAAGAGAGCCGTCCATTAATGAGATTGCAGACGAACTCAAAGTGCCAAGAGAAGAAATAATCTTTGCCCTTGATGCTATTCAAGAACCTATCTCACTGTTCGAACCGATTTATCATGATGGCGGTGATCCGATTTTTGTTATGGATCAAATTAGTGATGATAAGCATCTTGACTTAAGCTGGCTTGAAGGTGTGGCAATTAAAGAAGCATTGCGAAAACTGAGTGAACGGGAAAAGCATATTCTTACTCTTAGATTCTTTGAAGGTAAAACTCAGATGGAAGTTGCTGACGAAATTGGTATATCTCAAGCGCAAGTGTCACGATTGGAGAAAGCGGCTTTGGGGCATATGCGCAAATATATATAAGCTTTACATGCAAGTGTTTGGGAGGCAGTAAAAAATGAGGAAAAATTTACAGATAAAACTTATGATAATGACACTGATATTTTGTTTTGTCGCCGGCGGCTGGAGTCTGTTACTCTCTGATGCAAACCGTGGAATACCTGTAATGCCACAACGTGGGGATTATGTTAGATTGCATATTCTGGCTAACAGTGACAGCACTGAAGATCAACGGCTTAAACTAAAAGTGCGTGATGCAGTTATCGCCTATCTAACCCCTTATGTCCAAAAGGTAAGTGATGCCCAAGAGGCCAATAACATTATTGCAAGCCACCAGGAAAATATTATCATGGTAGCTAAAAAAGTATTGGGCGAAAACGGAGTTAATTATCCGGTTGCTGTGCAAATGGGTACTTTTGAGTTTCCTATTCGCACATATGGAAGTTTAGAGTTACCTGCTGGCGAGTATCAGGCTGTTCGTATTCTATTGGGGCAGGCAGCCGGACAAAATTGGTGGTGTGTACTGTTTCCGCCACTATGTTTTATTGACGGAGCTAACACCGCACTGGCACCGCTGAGCTATGCAAAAGAAAATGAGCAGAAAGTCGATCCTGTTCCTCAAGTCCGATGGAAAATAGCCGAATTATTTAATAAATAAATGATTTTGGCACACATTTAGCCCTTGTCCTTCATATAATTATTGTAGAATCAAAATGCTACATATTTTGTGGAGAGAATCTGGAAAGAGGAGGGGGATAAATGTTAAAAACCAGTGATTTGAACAAATCAGAGGTATAATTGTTCATACAAAAAACCTAGATAAAATCTAGGTTTTTTATTTTCTAAATTCAAATTCTACAGAGTCATCACGTCGTACAGCATAAATTTTAATGTCTGATCTGCGAATAATATCTTGTTTATCAGCAAAGGTTTTAGCAGCTAAGATTTCCTCAGGGAGTACGGCCGGTCCGGTAAAGGTTAACTTCTCTTGGGAGTGACGCAAGGTAGTGATAGTTGATGCGATAGAAACTAATTCTCTATTAATAACTTGAAGCTCTTTCTTGGCCATGTCGGCGCTGATTAAGTTTTCCCGGAACCAGCTAGTAATTTCTGAGCGTTTTTTTAATAAATCCAATTCAGCTCTTGTTGATTTGTCGATCTCTTTTGCATGATCTTTAGCCACATCTTGCTTTATATATCGGTCTAGACTATCACTGCCTTGGGCCGAGTTAACAAAGATATCCCAGATTGATTCATCGAATTCATTAGAGGGTATTCTCCGGCATTGGCAAGGTTCCAGATGCATATAATTACCGGATTCTTTTGTGATGCACGAATAGTAATAATACATCTTGGGAGCCGTCTTTTTACGCTGCCCAGGGCGTCCGTAGGCGGTCATAGAACGTTGGCACAGGGAACAGTAAAGGATGCCCTGTAATAAGTACTCGTGGGTTGTATTGCGCTTCGCAAAGCGCTTGTTTTTTTGCCGCTGCTTTTGAGCTCTCTGATATGTTTCATAATCTACGATAGCCGGCACTGTTATTGGGATCCAATCCTCACGAGGATTATCAGTGATTTCCCGCGTGTTCTGGCCTGTTTTGCTGACTGATTGGCGAAATAGATAATGTTGGCCATAATACATATCTCTGGTTAAGACACGCTCCACGCAGTTAATTGATAATGGCTTACCATCTTTACGGCCTTTAACCCCCATGCGGGCCAGTTCCAATGTGATTGTCCGTGCACCCAGGCCTTGCTCAATACACATAGCGTAAATCTTACGAACTACTTGAGCCTCATCATCATTAATAATATACATTGAGGTTTCTTTATCAAAATTATACCCATATGGCCGGGCGTTATGAACAATTTTCCCTGAGTTAGCTTTAGCCTTCCGGCCACGCTGGGTACGCTCACGAATCTTTGCTTTTTCAAAAGCGCTGATGGCGCCGCGTATGCTGAAAAAAAGACGGCCCTCCGGGCTGGCATCATAGTCGCCGGTTACAAAGTAAAGATTGATACCGGATTTTTCGATTTCATCTGCAATGAGCAGTTGGTTAGTCAGGTTACGACTTAGCCGATCAGGATCATAGATACAGATGTTTTGAATGAGCTTCGCACGCAGGTCATTTCTAAGCTCTTCGAGGGCAGGCCGGTCAAGGTATTCGCCGCTGTAACCATCATCAATATATTCTTTAATTGCAGTTAATCCCATACTAATCAGGCGATTTCGACAAACCTGTAACTGATCGCCAAGTGAATAGCCAGACTTAGCTTGTTCCTCTGAGCTTACACGGACGTAAACTGCGTTCATGAATCCTCCATATAATAGTTTGATTCATTGATTATGCGTAGTAATTTTCCATTCCCAATTGGATAAACATAAGGCAATTCTTCATTTGTGTACCAGTTGTAGTTTAGCAGAGCAAAAAATTCATCCTCTCTGAATTGCAGGAAGAGTAAATTCGTCTGCCCCTCGCACTGCCACTGGCAAGCTTCAATATACCTCACTTAATGTTTCGCGGGACTTACAGAACAATATTAACCATGTTGCCAGGTGTTGTCTGGATTTTTGTAACAAGATCGCGCCATTCATCAAGGGTTAAAGAAGACTGCCCCGGCTCAATTACATCAGCCGGTACCCGGAAGTTAACCGTGTTCCCAAAACTGGCGACAGACAGAACACC
>JAQSXM010000216.1 GCA_029256645.1 Sporomusa sp.
CGGCAGTTTGCCGGTATTTGCTTTTTGTGTATTTGGCCTTGGTGTCGGCAATGGTTTTTTTTCTTCGACAGCCAGTTATATGATCGTTCACTTATACGATAATAAAGACCGGTCTTCACGGCTCAGCTTACTCCACTTTTTTTTCAGCATTGGCGCTATCATTTCGCCGCTGCTTTCCGGGGCCTTGCTGGCAAATGGGATTGGGTGGCAGTCTATTTACCTTTTGGTATTGCCGCTGCTGGTGTGTGTGTTGCTGTTGGTGTGGTTCACGCCGGTTAGGTTAAACAGGCGGCAGCAACAACCTATTGATAAGAATAAAAGTGTTAAACTCACCCTTAGTGTCTATGCAATAGCCGTAAGCCTGTTCTGCTATATGATTGCAGAAGGCAGTTTTATGTTCTGGGGGAATACCTATTTTATTGAATATCTGGCTGTAGATGCAACCCAGGCTGGTTTTCTCATCTCGGTATTCTGGTTTTTCATGGCGGCAGGCAGGATCTTATCAGGGCTGATTTTACGAAGAGTCAATGCGGTACAATACATTTTGTTTTGTTCAGGCATAGCCTTTGCCGCCTTTATGGTGTTGGTCAATAATGTGGATTATTTTACTGTGCTGGCGGCAGTAAGCTTAATGGGTCTGGGCTTCTCCGGGCTGTATGCATGCATCTTGTCATATGGTACCCTGCAGTTACCGTATCCGTCGGCGGCATTGATGTCGCTTTATATCACATTTGGCTCATTAGGGGGATTGACCGCTTCGCCCTTTTCCAGTTGGCTGAAACATTCCTTTAGCTTACAGACAGCACTGCTGATTAGTGGCAGCTTTATGGCAGTCGTATTCTTTTTAATAGGGGGAACTGTCCTGTCTGCTAAACGGAAAGAAAAATATTGCCACCACTAAAATAAGAAAAACCGCTAACGCGGTCTTGTGGCTTTGCACATATCAAATAATCCAGGAATACAAGGGAATGGTTTTACTTTTGGCATGCCCTTGGCTCCCCTTGTTTTATAAGGACTTTCAGCCTCTCAAAACTTATAAATTCTGATACATAAATAAAAACAGCAGCACCCTCACCGGGAGAAGGGGCTGCTGGTTTTTTTTTATTCAATAATCAATTTTTAATATTGTCAAAATACTTTAGTCATGCTAGTATGGTAGTATGGTAGAAAACAATTAAAGGTAGCGAGGGAGGATCTGGACGTTGTTAATTATAGAGCAAAAACCTCAGGAGTCAATTCGTGAATATGTTTACAGGTTTTTGAGAATGAACATTATCGACCTCAATCTTCCTCCTGGACAAAACATTTCCGAACAAGATGTGGCAACCCAGCTGAGTGTAAGCCGGACTCCGGTACGGGAGGCTTTTATCAAGCTGGCACAGGAAAATCTGTTGGACATTATTCCCCAAAAGGGTACCTATGTTTCCCTGATCGATATTGACCAGGTTGAAGAATCTAAATTTGCCAGAGAAACTCTGGAAAAAGAGGTTATTCAGCAAGCCTGTATCGATTTTCCCAGTGAGGATTTGTTTCAGCTGCAGTCCTGTCTGGCGCTGCAAGAGCTGTGTATCAGCGAAAAAAACTATCACCAGTTCTTTGAACTCGACGAAACTATGCACGGACTTATTTTTAAAGGGTGTAAAAAGAGCCGCACCTGGAACATGCTGCATCTGATGAATGCGCACTATAACCGGGTTCGTATACTCAATCTCAAGGTGAAAGAATTTGAATGGGAACAACTGCTTAAACAGCATCGGGCCCTTGTTGATGCGATCCGCGATCACAATGTGGATTTGGGTAAGAAAACAATTGATTTGCATTTAAATAAGGTAGTTGTTGATCTGGAACACCTGAGAAACGAGCAGGGGCATTATTTTTTGCCTTTTAAACAACAGATGTTTACTATGACAAACAAATAGGGGGAAACCATATGCTTATGTCTTTTCGTTGGTATGGCAACAAGCTTGATAAAATCCCGCTGAGCTATATCAGGCAAATCCCGGGAATGAAAAATGTGGTCAGCGCCATATACCACATCCCAGTCGGTGAAGTGTGGCCTTATGAGGACATCCTGGAGATCAAAAAACAGATTGAAGCCGCTGGCCTTACTTTTAAAACCGTGGAAAGCGTAAACGTTCATGAGGATATCAAACTTGGTCTTGCTACCAGGGACCGTTATATCGAAAACTACTGTATTACGCTGAAAAATCTGGCCAAGGCAGGGGTTGATGTAGTTTGCTACAACTTTATGCCTGTTTTTGACTGGACCCGGACAGAACTGGCCAAAGAGCTGCCTGATGGCTCCACAGCCCTGTTTTATGATGAAAAGATTATCAAAAATTTAGAGCCGGCCAAGCTGGTTGCCGAGA
Organism: Sporomusa sp.; assembly: GCA_029256645.1. The sequence continues at coordinate 2,370 of JAQSXM010000216.1, forward strand.
TGGAGAAAGGCTCTAACGGCTTTGAACTCCCTGGCTGGGAAAAAGGCCGTCTGGCTTCGATTAAAAAGCTGTTTGATTTGTATAAAGATGTTGATGAAGAAAAACTGTTTGCAAACCTTAAATATTTCCTGGAAGGCATAATCCCCACAGCCGAGGCGTGCGGCATAAAAATGGCTATTCACCCGGATGATCCACCCTGGTCTGTGTTTGGTCTGCCGCGAATTGTAACCTGCAAAGAGAACCTTGAGCGGATTATCAAACTTGTTGACAGCCCGTCCAACGGTCTCGCATTATGCAGCGGTTCGCTCGGTGCTAATCCGAATAATAACATTCCGGAGATCTTTGGTCATTTTGCCCAAATGGGGCGGCTCCATTTTGCCCATGTGCGCAATATTAAGATCTACGAACCAGGTGTGTTTAGTGAAGTGGCCCATAAGGACGATACCTCCTCGCTTGATATGTACGGTATCATGAAAGCGCTTTATGATGCAGGTTTCACCGGCCCGTTGCGTCCGGATCACGGCAGGATGGTTTGGGGTGAAGAAGGCATGCCTGGCTATGGACTCTATGACAGGGCGATGGGTGCTGTATATCTGTATGGTTTGTGGGATGCCATCGGCAGGTGCTCAGAGGGTTCCTTTTCCGCTAAATAATCACAAATAAGCAAGGGGGCTAAGGCCTTGGAATGTCTGAAAAGAATTGCTCTAAAGATTGATACCTTGTTTGAGAATTGTGCAATATTAGCGTTGCTGGGTGTTATTCTTGTTATGGCTGTTCAGGTATTTACACGAAAAGTGTTTAATTTTGTTTTCTTCTGGTCAGAAGAAGCCATTCTCTTGTGTCTGGTATGGTTTGCCTTCATGGGGATAGCCATTGGTTTTCGCGAGGGTGTGCATATGGGGGTCGAAGCGCTGACAGACCGCATGTCCCCTAAGGTTAACTTCTGGCTTGACAAGTGGATTGAGGTAATGGGCCTGCTCTATGGTTTATACTTTGTTATCTACGGCTGGGAGTTTACTGTGCTGATGTTTGACTCCACCCTGCCGGCCACCAAACTGCCTAACAGTATTGTGTATCTTGTTATGCCGGTCAGCGGTCTGATGGTTTGCGCATATTCACTCTTGCATCTGGCTGGCATTGATACCAAGCGTCATACCGGATCTGATCTTGAGATTGGCGGAGACAACATGGAGGGCAAAGTATAATGGATGTAAATGATATTGCAGTATGGCTGCTGGGAATTAGCTTCATTGGAACCGTACTTCTTAAATTGCCTGTAGCCCAGGCGTTATTTGCCTCAGCTTTGTTAACCATGGTGTTTCTTGACGTTCCTCTGCCAACGGTTGGGCAGCAAATGATTAACGGTGTCAGCACCTTTTCCTTGTTAGCCATTCCCTTTTTCATTCTCACCGGTCAGATTATGGGTGAGGGCGGATTGGCTCAGCGGTTGGTCGACTTCGCCAGTCTGCTGGTCGGCCGGATTCGGGGCGGCCTGGCACTGGTAAACTGTATCGCCTGTATGTTCTTTGGTAATATTTCAGGATCAGCCGGTGCTGATGCTGCTTCAGTCGGTTCAGTTATGATCCCGGCCATGAAGAAAAAAGGGTATGATGCCGACTATGCGGTTGGTCTGACGATTTCTTCGGCTATTCAGGGTGTTGTTGTTCCGCCTAGCCATAATCTAGTGTTGTACTCAATCGTTGCCGGGGGCATCTCCATTAAGAGCTTGTTTCTTGGCGGTATTGTTCCAGGTTTTATATTACTTGCTTCACTGATGACTGTAGCCTATATCATGGCCCAAAAACGAAATTACCCAATCAGCGATCCGGTTGACAGAAAAGATATACCGCGTATTGTGTTTGATGGACTCTTATCTATTTCTCCGGCCTTCATTATTCTTGGTGGTATTATCTCCGGGGTGTTTACTGCAACTGAGTCAGGGGCCCTGGCAGTCGTTTATTCCTTTATCCTGGCTTTTGGTTTTTACCGTGATGTACCGGTAACCCGCATGTGGAGTGTGCTCAAACGCACCCTGCGTACGGTATTGATGGTTTACTTCCTGATTGCCGCCTCGGCCGCTTTTGGCTATGTAATGGCCTACCTGAGCATACCGGATATGATTACTTCCTGGTTCCTCAGTATCTCTGACAACAAATATGTTATCTTAATGCTGATGAACATCCTGCTCATAGTTCTGGGGGGGCCGATGGATATGGCGCCTATGATCCTGATTCTGACACCTGTTCTGCTGCCGGTAGCGGTAGCGTTTGGCATGGATCCTGTTCACTTTGGCCTGATGCTGGTATTTAATGCCGGTATCGGATTATTAACACCCCCGGTTGGAACCGTACTATTTATCGGCTGCGCAATCGGCGGGGTCAGTATATCCCAGGGCACTAAAGCGATGATGCCATTCTTTTATGCCATGCTGGTGGTGCTGCTTCTAATCACTTATGTCCCGCAAACTGTCTTATGGCTGCCATCTCTCTTTAAATAGAGTCTGTGCAGGGTTATACACCGATGGCAGAGGGGGCGATTTTGTACAGATACTGTCACACGCTGTATTAGGTTTTATAGTAATTACTAAGGGGGAGAACAATGAAAAGTAAAAAATGGTTAGCGGCATGTTTAGCAGTTGTCTTAGGGGCCGGAATCATGGTAGCAGGCTGCGGCGGCGCTAAAAAAGATGGTGCTGCAGGTGATACCCAGAAACCTAAGTACACTTTCCGGTTGGCAGAGGCGCATCCCTCTGACTACCCTACAACTCTGGGTGACAAAAAGTTTGCCGAGCTTGTTAATGAGAGAAGTAAGGGTCGCATTCAAATAAAAGTATTTGATTCTGCTCAGCTTGGTGATGAAAAGTCAGTTGTTCAGCAGATTCAAATGGGCTCACTTGAGTTTACCCGGGTCAGTACCGGTAACCTGGCTGAGTTTAACAAGGCCTTTGGCGTATTCTCCCTGCCGTATATATTCAATGATGATGCTCATGTCTGGCGTTATCTTGACAGTGAAGCAGGCAAGCAATTATTAGCCAGTCTTGATAAGTCCAAAATGGTAGGACTTGCCTATTATAGTTCAGGCTCACGCAGCTTCTACACCAAAAACCCTGTTAAGACCCCTGAAGACTTAAAAGGGATGAAGATTCGTGTAATCCAAAACGCGATTAACATTGATTTGATGAAAGCCTTTGGTGCCAGTGCAACCCCGATGGCATATGGCGAAGTATTCAGCGCCTTGCAGACCGGTGTTATTGACGGTGCTGAGAACAATGCCCCTAGCTTCCTGACCGCCAGCCATAACCAGGCTGTAAAGAACTATGTGTTAGACAGCCATCAACGGGTGCCTGAAGTGTTAATGATGAGTAAGCTTGCCTGGGACAAACTATCTGAAGAAGACCGTTCCCTCATCAGACAAGCGGCCCTGGATTCTGTTCAATACCAGAAAGAGCAATGGGACAGATTTGACAAAGATGCCATGGATAAGCTTATTAAAAGCGGCGTAGTTGTTACTGAGATTAAAGATGTCAAACCCTGGCAGGATGCTGCTAAGCCGGTTGTTGAAAAATACGGCGTTGACTTCAAAGCCGAATTGGAAGCTATCCAAAAATTAGCTAAATAGTTGAGCTGAAAAATTATAATTGCAGAGGCTGTTCATCGCTTTCGATGAACAGCCGTTTGTTTAACGATGTTACCGATAACCTTTCCATTCTTACATCAGTATGGTATGGTTGGGTTGTGGCAATTTTAGAATTATAATTGCTTGTTAAAGCAGATTGATAAGGAAGAAGGGAGTCCGCCAATGGTACAGTTAAATAAAGAAAGTATCAAGAATACCACCTTGTGGCAACAAGCCGGTATCGA
>JAQSXM010000003.1 GCA_029256645.1 Sporomusa sp.
GCAAGGCTGGGCCAGCTTCTTATACTCCGGCATATTTCCCCTCTGTCTGGCCAACTGTCTTTGGATCTGGGGAACTGCCAAAGCAGGCAGCACCACAGCATCGCTGTATAACAACCTGTCACCCGTATTTGCCGTTGGTGCCGGCTACTACTTCCTGGGCGAGACGTTTGGCTGGTTACAGTTCATTGGCGCTGGCATCATTTTGGCCGGCCTGTATGATGCCAGAAGCAAAAATATGGTGGATCCAGAAGAAAACTGTAATAAGTCGACTTAAGCACATTCCTAAATTGCCGGAGCGGGAGACATTCTTGATAAATCTACAGTAGCAGCCATAGCAGACGCAGTGGACCACTATATAGAAACATCAGAAAACATGAATTACTTTGCTCCAATTTTATGTTATAATTTAATCATAAATAAAGTGAGGTATGATTCATGGAAAACTTAATGAAACAAGTGTTAACTACGGTGTTGAGCTTACAAAATAGCATAACGGCAATACAAGATGAAATGACATCTATGAGACAGGATCTTGCCGGGGTTAAAGCAAAAACAGACGAATTACCTGACTTAAAATCCGAATTTATCTCTGTCAAAACTACTATGAACTCAGGCTTTGATGGACTTGCTAAGAAAATTGACCAATTAGCTTTAGAAGGCCAAAAAGATATAATTGCTATGCTAGCTCTAATGGATAAAAAGCTTGAGCGAACCGAAACTAAAATTGATATAATTGACCACCGAATTGCCGCCCAGGATGGCGAAATAAGACTACTGAAACTAGCAAAATAACACAAACAAAACCCAGGTTTTGTTTGTGTTATTTATTATACCTCAGGTTATTAAGGGCTGTAGTTTTGCTACAGCCCTTTTTGTTTCACCTTTAACAAGCCTGCTTAATTTTCTTGATCTCTTCAATCAGCACAGGCACTACTTCCATTACATCGCCAACAATACCGAAGTTGGCAGACTTAAAGATTGGCGCATCAGCGTCCTTATTGATGGCGATAATGATGTCCGATGTCGACATACCGGCCAAATGCTGGATGGCACCACTGATGCCGCAGGCAATATAGACTTTGGGGGCTACTGTTTTACCGGTTTGTCCAACCTGGTGAATAGCGGGTTTCCAGCCGGCATCAACAGCGGCGCGGGATGCACCGACTGCACCGCCCAGAACATTAGCCAATTCTTCGATGAGTGCAAAGTTTTCTGGTTTGCCCATTCCCCGGCCACCGGCGACAATAAACTGAGCCTCTTCCAGATTGCAGGCTGCCGCATCGCTAAGTGAGAGGATTTCAATAAGCCTGGTACGGCTGGTACGGATATCTTGCTGTTTTATCTTGCCGGCAACACGCACAAGCTCACCATTGCGGGACACATCCGGCACAGGGCGCTTAAATACATTGGGCCGGACTGTACCCATCTGCGGACGATGGTTAGGGCAGAGGATGGTGGCCATAATATTGCCGCCAAACGCCGGACGCGTCCAGGCAACAAGCCCTGTTTCTTCATCAATACCCAGGCTGGTACAGTCGGCAGTCAGACCTGTGCCAACCCGGCATGCCACCCGCGGCCCAAGGTCGCGTCCGTCATTGGTCGCTCCCATAAGAATAACCGAGGGTTTATATGTATTAATTAAATCAGTAAGAGCAGTTGTATAAGCGTCAGTACTATAATGCTTATATTCTGCGCCTTCTACCAAATATACCTTGTCGGCGCAGCTGGCAAACATGTCCTTGGCCAGCTGCTCAACACCTTCGCCAATGACGACAGCCGCTAATGGCTGCCCCATAGCCTCAGCCAGCTTACGGCCTTCTCCCAGCAGTTCCAGTCCGACATTGCGGGCCTTGCCTGCAAACTGTTCAATGTATACCCAAACACCCTGATAGTCGCTGGTGTCAGTTGCCGGTTCTCCGGCAGCCGGGCGACTAATCGCCGTTACGGGACAGACATCAATACACGCGCCGCATACTGTACAGGCATCGGTAATTACGGCTTTATCCCCTTCCATAACAATCGCGCCAAACGGACAGGCGCTGACACAGGCACCACAGCCTATACATTGCTCTTTATCAACATTAACAGCCATTCTTTAAAACCCCCCTGATATCAGATGATTTTAGCCTGAGTAAGTTTTGTCAGCAATCGGGTTACAGCATCGCGGGCGTTATCCTCCTGAATAATCTCACCCTGAACCCGCTGTTTGGGGGTAAAGATGCGGCGCACCTGAGTAGGTGACCCTTTAAGTCCGATCTGTTCCGGGTTGATATCAAGATCAGCAGCAGTCCAGACAGGTATCTCTTTACGGTTAGCTTTCATGGTGCCTTTGATGCTGGGGTAGCGAGGTTCATTAATTGATTTCACAACACTAAGCAGAACAGGCAGTTTAGTCTCAATAATCTCATAACCCTCTTCATGCTCGCGCTCAGCCCGTACAAGTCCATCAGCGATATCAAGTTTGGAAACATAGGTAATCTGCGCAATATCAAGGTGTTCGGCAATCTCCGGTCCTACCTGGGCCGTATCACCGTCGATAGCCTGTTTGCCACAAAGGATTACGTCAAAGCTGCCGAGTTTCTTGATCCCGGCAGCCAGCGTATGACTGGTAGCCAGCGTGTCGGCGCCGCCAAAGGCACGGTCACTCAGCAGAATAGCCTCATCAGCCCCCAGGGCAATACACTCTTTTAGAGCATCTTTAGCCTGCGGTGGCCCCATAGAGATTACGGTTACCCGGCCGCCATGCTTCTCTTTTAGCCGCAATGCCTCTTCTACCGCATTTTTATCAAAAGGATTTACAATGCTTGGTACGCCCTGGCGAATCAATGTATTGGTCTGCGGGTCAATTTTAACCTCAGTAGTGTCTGGTACCTGTTTGACACAGACGATTATTTCCATCACACGTCCCCCTGTTGTAAATATCAAATAATGATAACAAAATATAACATCTCTTATTCTAATATTATTTACTGGCACACTGCAACATTTTTTGTATAACTCCTGAAAATTTCTCAAATTTTAAAACCATTAAATTAGCACGTAAATTAGCACGCAACAGTTGCCCATAGTGCTATAATAAAATTGGTACCCATAAATATCTCTGGAGGCATTATCACTATGAAGCTACTTTTAAACCAAAAACTGAGACGTTATCTGTTACTGCTTGTAGTCATTACTGTGGCAGTTGTTGAAATACCCATTGTTGCCGTTGGTTACTTAACCAAACCTGTTCCCAGCGATACAATTATCGTATTGGGGGCCAAACTGATCGACGATCAGCCCAGCACCATGCTTAGGCTTAGGCTTGATGAAGCAATCCAGCTATATACTCAGGGCTTTGCCCCGTTCATCATTGTGAGTGGTGCTCAGGGTCTGGATGAAATAGCCAGCGAGGCTGACGTTATGCGCAATTACCTTGTCAACAAAGGCATTCCAGCCGAGAGAATCTATGTGGAAAATAAATCCTACAATACGTATCAGAACCTGCTTTATTCTAAAAACATTATGCGCGAACACGGCTTTCGTCAGGCCATCATTGTCTCTAACGCCTCACATATCAGACGCTCACTGGTACTTGCTCAGCAATTAGGCATCGAAGCCAGCGGTTCACCGGCCCCTATGGCAGACAATGCTTATCTTGCAGCCAAGCAATATGCCAGGGAAGGCGCGGCAATGCTGTCACTTTTAATGCTTAACAAGTAGTAACAGCCCCTTTGCCCAAAAGACCTTCAATGGCGCTAAAAGCTGCCGGTGACGGCTCAATCCAGAAATCCCGTTCGGTTTTAATGACGCGTTTACTGTCAACCAGATGCAAATAAACGGCAGATGGCCCGGTATATTTATTCAGCAGCTTTTTTAGCCCGGCCAGGGTAGCAGGCGTTTCCTGATCTTTGCGCAGCGTGATTCTGACCTCTGCCCCGGCACCACTGAGCGGGGTTATGTCATCAGCCATAATCTTTGCACCTTCTTCATGGATGTTAAGACGCCCGGAAACCAGCACCGGCAAATCCGGTGCCAGCAGGCGACCTGTTTTTTCAAAAATCCGGGGAAATACGATAACCTCTACCTGCCCGGTGAAATCTTCAAGATTAACAAAACACATCATGCTGCCGTTTTTTGTGTTAATGCGCTTAGCACTGGCAATCAGCCCGCCCACCCGGATAGGCTGCCCGTCAGTATACTGGCCTTCAGCTAAACTGCCAAGCCCTGGCAGGGATGAGAGCTTAACCCGATATTTATCCAGGGGATGACCGGTTACATAAAAACCGGTTATCTCTTTTTCCAGCGCCAGCAATTCTTCCTGCGGCAATTCAGGTATATCAGGCAGAATTACATCATTCACACAATCCAGGGTATCCTCACCGAACAGGCCTAATTGTCCACTGGCTGCATCTTTTTGCCGGCAGCCAGCCACCTCCACAGCCTGCTCCAACACCTCTAACAACTGCGAACGCCGGGCTTTCAGCGAATCAAACGCACCGCATTTGATTAAACTCTCAATCACCCGTTTGTTTACTACCCGCATATCGACACGGGAGCAAAAATCAACAAGCGATGTAAATTTGCCGCCCTTTTGCCGGGCCGCAATAATGCTCTCCAGGGCATTACCACCCGCGTTTTTGACGCCGGCCAGACCAAACCGGATCGCCTCTCCGTCAACAGAAAACGACTTGCCGCTGGCGTTAATATCCGGCGACAAAACAGAAATCCCCCGCCGCCGGCATTCCTCAATATAATAGCCGACCTTATCATTGGTCCCCATTACGCTTGTTAACAAGGCAGCGTAAAATTCTTGAGGATAGTGAGCCTTAAGATAAGCCGTCTGATAAGCAACCAGTGCGTAAGCAGCGCTGTGGGATTTATTAAACCCATAATCGGCAAAATGGGTCATGAGATCAAAGACCTCATGGGCCAGTTTGGCATCAAACCCCCGGTCAGCTGCGCCTTTAAGAAAAGATTCGCGTTGAGCGGCCAGCACTTCATGTTTCTTTTTACCCATCGCGCGGCGCAAGAGGTCGGCTTGTCCCAACGAGAAGCCTGCCAGCACCGAGGCAATCTGCATAACCTGTTCCTGGTATAAAATAACGCCAAAGGTATCTTTCAAAACAGGCTCAAGCACAGGGTGTAAATAAGTAACAACCTTCTTCCCGTGGCGGCCGTCAATAAAATCCGATACCATGCCGCTGCCAAGCGGACCTGGACGGTAAAGTGCTACCAGTGGGATAAGATCATCAAACCGCTCCGGCTTAAGGTCTCTCACCAGATTGGTCATGCCGCTTGACTCCATCTGAAATACTCCGGAGGTGTCGCCGGTCGACAACATCACACAGGTTTTAGTATCAGCCAGGGGGATCTGATCAATATCAAGATCCACACCTCTGTTATCTTTGATTGATAGGATAGCATCCCCAATTACAGTTAAAGTTCTAAGCCCCAAAAGATCCATTTTTAAGAGGCCGATCTCCTCAACCCGGTCTTTGTCAAACTGGGTGGTGACAAACCCTTCGCTTGACACCTGCAGTGGCGCAAAGTGAGTTAGCGGTTCTCGCGCAATAACCAGACCGGCCGCATGGGTTGAGGCATGGCGCGGCAAGCCCTCTACCGCCATAGCCAGGTCGACAAGTTTGCGCACCGTAGCTTCAGTATCATATAAGCCTTTTAACTCTTGATTGGCTGTTAATGCCTTCTTCAGGGTTATGCCTAGCTCGGCCGGCACCAGTTTGGCAATCCGGTCAACCTCGCCATAAGGCAGGTTTAGGGCCCGTCCCACATCACGGATAGCTGCCCGGGCCGCCATCGTACCAAAGGTAATAATCTGCGCCACCCGGTCGCTGCCATAACGGGCTACAACATATTCAATGATTTTGCTACGGCGTTCATAACAAAAATCAATATCAATATCAGGCATAGATACCCGTTCCGGATTTAAAAACCGTTCAAACAGCAGACCATATTTAAGCGGGTCAATATTAGTAATCCTTAGCAAAAAAGCCACAATACTGCCGGCGGCTGAACCACGCCCCGGACCAACAGGTATGGACTGGCTCCGGGAATAATTGACAAAATCCCAGACAATCAAGAAATAACTGGCATAACCCATTTTTTTAATAACATCAAGCTCAAAGTCAAGCCGGGCCGTTATTTCAGGTGTTTCCTCAGTATACCGCCTGCAAATGGCCTCACGGCACAACTGAGTCAGGTATTCATCATCACTTATTCCATCCGGGGTAGGAAAATCGGGCAGATAGAGTTTATCAAAATCAAACGCAACATCGCAACGCTCGGCAATTTTGCAGGTATTGACCAGTGCTTCGGGATATTCAGCAAAAAGCTCGGCCATTTCAGCCGGACTTTTCAGATAAAACTCATTACTGGGAAATTTCATCCGATTTTGGTCATCAACAGTCTTGCCGGTCTGAATGCAGAGCAGAACATCATGGCATTCAGCATCCTCTCTGTTGATATAATGGGCGTCATTGGTGGCAACAAGGCCAAGCCCTAATTTTTTCGCCAATTTTACCAGATGCTGGTTTGCCTGTTTTTCCTCAGGCATGCCATGATCCTGAAGCTCAATATAAAAGTTATCTGGACCAAATATTTCGCGGTACTCGCTAGCAAGGGCTTCTGCTTTATCCAGATCCCCCCGCAAGATAGCCGCAGGAACCTCGCCAGCAATACAAGCGCTTAAGCCGATAAGCCCCTTACTGTGACTGCGCAGTATGTCCCGGTCAATGCGGGGTTTATAATAGAAACCTTCGCTATAGCCCCGGGATACCAGCTCAATTAGGTTACGGTACCCTTGTTCATTGGCGGCAAGCAGAATCAGGTGATAATACGACTCGCCCTCAACCGCCGCTTTATCAAACCGCGAACGGGGGGCAACATACACCTCGCAGCCAATGATTGGCTTAATCCCCTGCTTCTTGGCTTGCTTATAAAAATCAATAGTGCCGTACATTGTGCCGTGATCAGTCATGGCAACAGCCGGCATCCCCATTTCTTTCGCCCGGCGTACCAGGTCTGCAATTCGTCCGGCCCCGTCTAATAAACTATATTCGGTATGGTTGTGCAAATGGACAAACATAAGATTTAGCATCCTCCGGTATATAAGCTATATATCTCAGTTTACCACGACTGCGTCAGTATGTGAATGCTAAGAATTTTGTCAGTTTTACGGCAGGTATTAATCAGCTAAATGTGGAAACTGTAATAAAAAAGAAAATCAGAGGTGTTGTACATTTGCATCATATCGGCATTTTACAATTAACGCAAAACCTTGACGATGCAGTACGCGGCTTCAAAGCCGGACTGACTGAACAAAACCTGACGGCTGAATTTCACTATTTGAATGCCGATGGCGCTTTGGATGATTTACCACAGCTTGCCGCCAAACTGGCCGGGCAAAAAGTTGACCTTATCTTTGCCTGTTCAACACCTGCTGCTCAGGCGGCCGTAAGATTAGACGGTACTATTCCCGTGGTATTTACGCCTGTGTTTGACCCGGTTGGAGTAGCCTTGGTCAATACACTGGACAAACCGGGCGGCAAAGCTACCGGCGTTGCCGGCATGGTTCCGGCGGTCAATAAGGTTGCTTTTATCCGTGAACTGTTGCCTGCTGCCAAAACCATCGGTATTTTGTACCATACCGGTGATAGCAATGCGGTGCTGGAGGCAGCGAATTTTAAAAAAGCCGCCAACAATATATTTACACTAGTTGACCTGCCGACAGACAAGCCTGAGGATTTATCAACTTTACCCGACAAACTAACCCCTGGTCTTGATGCTTTGTTCTTGCCTATTGGCCGGATTATTGAAGAGAATTTTGCCAGTGTGGCTTACTATGCCGAAGCAGCCAATCTACCTGTTATCACCTCGCATGCGCCGAATGTTCCGTCTGGCGCTTTAGGTGCGCTAGTGGCCAGCCACTACGAATTGGGCCGGGCCTGCGCCGCCAAGGCAGCCCAGATTCTTGCCGGTGCCAAACCTGGCGACATCCCAGTCGGCCTTGTTGATCAGCCGGAGGTTCAGCTAAATGCCTTCGTTGCCGCCAATTTAGGCATTGAACTGCCACAATCACTGCTGGCACAGGCCAAAGAGGTATTTGAGTAATTTACTATAGAAAATCTGGAGTGAAATAAATGCGATTAACCCCAAAATCTGTTGAACTATTGGCACCGGTCGGTACCTGGGAGGTACTGGAAGCTGCGGTTGCTGCCGGTGCTGATGCCGTATACCTTGGTGGCAAACGCTTTAATATGCGCCTCCACCGCACAGATACCAACTTTGACGATGAAAAACTGGCCCGCGCGATAAAATATGCTCATGACCGTAATGTCCGCCTCTATATTACCGTCAACAACCTGATCAGTGAACGGGAAATCCCCGGCATGCGCGATTATCTTAAGTTGTTAAACCAGCTTCAGCCAGATGCACTGATTGTTCAGGACCTGGCAATTCTCGAGCTGGCGCGGGAGCTAAACATAACCGTACCGCTACACGCCTCAGTTATGATGAATACACATAATGAACATTCGATAAGAACGCTGATGGATTATGGCATAACCCGGGTGGTAACCAACCGCGAGTTGACGCTGACTCAGCTCACGCTGCTTAAAGAGCGCACCGGTATTGAACTCGAATATTTTATACATGGCGATATGTGTGTAGCCCACAGTGGCCAATGCTACCATTCCGGGATAGTATTTGGTCAAAGCTCAAACCGTGGCCGCTGCCTAAAACCCTGCCGCTGGCCTTATCAGCTTATTGACACTGCCACTGGGCAGGCGGTAACAGCCTCCGACCCCGGCCCCTACAAATTGGCAATGAAGGATATGTGCATGTACAATGCCCTGCCGGAGCTCATTCAGGCTGGTGTATGCTCTTTTAAAATTGAAGGCCGTATGCGTACCGCCGATTTTGTCAACCGGGTTGTAAAAATCTATCGACAGGCAATTGACCGTTATATAGCCGATCCTACTGGTTATTCGTTCGATGCCGCCGCCTGGCAGGAACTTTACGATTACCGTTCCCGCGACTTTTCTACCTGCTACGCACTTGGCAATCCAGGTGCCAGCTCAATTGGCTATACAGGCGAACGTGAACCCCGCTTTTTCAGTCAGGCAGTCACAGAGGCCGGTATCACCGTCACCCCTGCTCTCCTGGCAATACATCCCCCTGTCCCTGAAGTAACTAAACGCCCTGCACTGGCAGTACGGGTTGCCGGGCTCGACGCGCTGACTGCCGCCTTTGAAAACGGTGCAGATACTGCTTATATTGGCGGAGAGGCTTTCAAACCGAACAAGCCGCTGACATTAAAGGACATTGAACAGGCTGTCAGCCTGGCTGAAAAATACAACACGCAGGTTATTGTCACTACCCCACGTATTACGATGGAACGTGAAGCGGGTGAGCTCGAACAGTTTTTCGCCTGTCTTGACACAATTAAACCGCATGGCCTGATGGTTTCAAACAGTGGCATGCTACGCCTGGCACGGCAAACAACAAACCTGCCGGTCCAGGCCGACTTCTCGTTTAACCTGTTCAACCATCTGACTACAGCCTGGCTTAAAACCAATGGCGCCAGCAAGGTCACCATTTCGCTGGAAGCTACCTATGAACAAATTGCCGAATTGGCCCAAACCAGCAAATTACCGTTAGAGATAATTGTCCATGGGGCACTGGAAGCGATGGTGCTTGATCATTGCGTGCCATCAGCAGTCCTTAAGGAAACCTCTGCTCATGCTCACTCGCAACTATACCCTCAGCATCACTATTCGCTGTTAGACAGTGCCGGCGAGCGGCATGATATTAAGATAGACCAGTATTCCCGCAACCACATCTTGTTTGCCAAAGATTTGTGCCTGCTGCCCCATCTACCCGCACTGATCAGCGCAGGTGTTAGTAATTACCGGATTGAGGGTCAACATTACAGCCCAGAGCTTGTCGGCTTGCTTACAGCTACATACCGGGCTGAACTTGACCGGTTAAATGCCGGTAATAACAACAATGTTGACAGAGCCATTATCAATAGGCTTGCCACTGCCAGTCCGCGCGAATTAGGCATTGGCGCTTTTCGCTACCGTATATCCAGATAATCTAGCATTACGATTTCAATGTGAGAGGTGAAACCATGACTGACATAAACAGCACACCCTACATAGGCCCTGAAGAGGTGGTTCGCAAAAAGAAAGAGTACATTATTCCATGTGTATACCACTTCTATTCCGAACCGATGCAGTTAGTCAAGGGCGAAATGCAATACCTGTATGACCATACCGGCAAAAAGTATCTTGACTGTTTTGCCGGTGTATCTGTCGTCAACTGTGGTCACTGTCATCCCGAGATTACCAAAGCCATCTGTGACCAGGTCACTACCCTGCAACATACATGTACGATCTATCTTACTCAGAACATTGTTAACCTGGCCGAACGCTTAGCCCAAATCACGCCAGGCCGCCTGCAAAAAACCTTTTTTTGCTCCAGCGGCACCGAAGCTAATGAGGGTGCCGCCCTGCTGGCCTCGATCTACACTGGCAGGCAGGAGTTTATCAGCCTGCGTCAGGGACTCCACGGCCGCACCAAGTTGACTATGAGCCTTACCGGCCTGTCCATGTGGCGTACCGACACCAGCCCGGTCGGCGGCATCAGCTTCGCCCCTAATGCCTATTGTTACCGCTGCCCTTATGGCAAGCGTCACCCGGAGTGTGACCTAGCCTGTGCCAATGAGCTGGAAACAATAATAAAGACAACCACTTCCGGTCAGGTGGCAGCCCTGATCGCCGAGCCGATTCAGGGCAATGGCGGCATGATTACCCCGCCGCCCGGCTATTTCAAACGGATAAAAGCAATCCTCGATCAATATAATATCCTGCTTATTGTTGACGAGGTCCAGACAGGCTTTGGCCGTACCGGTAAGATGTTTGCCATTGAACACTATGATGTTGAGCCTGACATCATGACCATGGCTAAAGCGCTTGGTAACGGCACCCCTGTCGGCGCGTTTACCTCCCGCCCCGAGATTGCTGATAAATATACCCGTCCCGGTGCTTCCACGCTGGGCGGCAACCCGGTAACCTCAACCGCAGCCCTGGCGACCATTGAAGTAATAACCAGGTACAACCTGCCCGAACGGGCCAGAGAACTTGGGGAATACCTTAAGAGTGGTCTGGTTGAACTGCAGAGGAAGTATCCTGTCATCGGCGATATTCGCGGCCATGGCCTCATGCTGGGGGCTGAGCTGGTTAACCCTGACAAATCGCCAGCTTCAGAGCAGCTTGACACTATCCTGGAACAAATGAAAAACCGTGGTTTCCTCATTGGCAAAAATGGCCCAGACCGGAACGTAATGGCCTTCCAGCCGCCACTTGTCATTACCCGCGAAGACTTGGATAAGATGCTAAATCACCTTACAGATGTATTAGCATCACCAGCTTAATTATAGTAACAGAATCGCAGCGTCCCGCTTACCCGGGACGTTTTTTTATTAAGCTGTATGGGTTCGTTGCCAATTGATCCGCGAACTAACCCCGCGCCCGTACTGATCGCTGCGGCCTCCGGGTACGGGCATCTTTTAGCCCGGTCCTAAGTGGCGTTATCGCCATACGGCGTTCCCGCGGCGCTGACAGGCGGACAATATGTGCAGCCCCCATAACCAATGCAACCGCCCCCCAGAAACCCGCAAATATTTGCCCGGCCGTTGATCCTATAAACACAGGCATATTGGCAGCAAACAACATTAACATAGCAGTAAGTGCCGTCAAGCTGACTAAAGAACCAAACTTGCCGGTTTTAGTCTTAAAACCCTTCATACAACCGCTTCCCCTCATTAAAACTTCATACCTACTCTTCAGGCTCAATGCAGTATATGACAACAAGTCGTTTTTTATTAATCAAAACAGCAGTAGCCCACTATGGCCACTGCTGTTTCTGGTTATTCTAAACCTTATTTTTAAGAGGTAACGTAATATAAAACTGGGTTCCTACATTAGGTGCGCTTTCGACACGAATCCTGCCACCATGCTTTTCAACAATCCACTGCGCAATAGACAGGCCGAGTCCGGCGCCGCCTGTTTCCCGATGCCGGGCTTTATCACCACGAAAGAAGCGGTCAAAAACGCGTGGCATGTCCTCAGACAAAATCCCACAGCCGGTGTCTTCCACTGTCAATACAACCTGATTTTGGAGTTTGGAGCAGGTAATAGTAATTTTCCCTGGCGGTGAGGTATATTTCAATGCATTATCAAATAAAATAACCAGCAACTGGTGCAGACGTTCCCGGTCGCCAGTTATTTCAATCTGGGGTTCTATGCTTACGTTAAGCTCTAGACCTTTGAGTTCAACCAGAGGCCTGAACTGTTCAACTACCGTCTCAATCACTTCATTAACCACAACCACTTTAAGCTGTAACTCCAGCTGATTGGCGTCGGCTCTTGCCAGCGTAAGCAAGGTAGAAACAAGTTTGTTCATGCGTATTGCTTCCCGGAGTATATTAGTAACACGCGTACTTTCCTGCTCGACAGTGTTTTCAGGATGACGCAGCATCAGTTCCGCATTAGTCTTTACTACAGTTAGCGGCGTTCGCAGCTCATGAGAGGCATCAGCGACAAACTGCTGTTGCCGTTCCCACGCAGTTTGAATAGGTACAAGCGCCATACGCGCCAGGTAATATCCTGCCAAGCCGATAACCAGTATTCCTGCAAACAGCCCGGAAGCAATAATGATTAACAATTGTCTCAGCATAGCAACCTCTGAGTCAACAATACTTACGGCAATAACCTCCTGAATCTCCAGCCTGCTGCCATCAGATCTAAATAAAACGTTTTCATCATATTGATATGGCAAACATAATACTCTGTATATATGGTCGGCGTATGTCTTCACAGTAAGATTGCCACTTTCCAGCTGCGTGGCTAACGCCTTAAGGTTTTCCCCGTCTTCAGCTGAAATTGGAGTCAATATGGCGACCTGTCCATTGGCATCCCGCAGCAGCATAATAACCCGGGGGTCAAAGAATATCGAACGTCTCCTGTTAATGTCAGGCCGTCCATTAACAACCTTAAAAGAGCTAATCCGGTCCTTCATGGCATTATCAATATTATCGAACAGTTGCGAACTTACGTAAGAATATAACGTCGCGCCGAAAACCAGAAAAATCAGGATAACGACCACTGAGTTCAACAGCGTCAGCTTACGGAGAATTTTTGCAAACATACTTACTTCTCCCTTAACATGAACCCGGCACCACGCACAGTGTTAATAAGGGCATCTTTGCCAAAAGGAGCTAATTTTTTTCTTAGATAGTGCACATACAAATCAACAATGCCTGCTGTTGTCTCCGATTCAAAGCCCCAGATGCGATCAAAAATCTGTTCCCGCGTAAGTATTTGTTCACTATTTAACACAAAAAACTCCAACAACTCAAACTCCTTCAGCGTTAAATCCAAAGGCTGCTCGCCAATTGCTGCCTGTTTGAGCTTAGCATTAATTAAAATGTCATGATAAGCAATCTCGCCTTCCTGTCCGACATTGCCGCGTCTTCGCAGCAAAGCTTTTACCCTTGCCAGCAGTTCAGGTACAGCGAACGGTTTTACAAGATAGTCATCGGCTCCGTTATTGAGCCCTGTTACCTTATCCTCTACGCTGTCTCTAGCAGTCAACAGGAGTATGGGCGTAATATTTCCCTTGCTCCTGAGCCGCTTAACTATTTCCAGCCCGGTCACCTCAGGCAGCATAATATCTAAAATTAACAAATCATGAATCCCCTGTTCTGCCAGGTATAATCCCTCATCACCTGTGCCAACACCGTCCACCAGATAGTTTTCTTCACTGAGGACGTCAGTGACGGCTTCCCGGAGTGGCTTTTCATCCTCAACAACAAGAATTCTCACTTGGGGCCTCCTGTTCCATTAAACAACATTCTAAGTGTAAGATATGCCTAAATAAAAAAGGCTATGCAAAACTGCCTGTTTGCAGCCGCGCAGCCTCTTAGTTATTTATTCTTTTACCCGCACATAGGTGGGCACCGAATAGGCAAATATTTTTTTATCAATCTCAATGTTCGCATAAGTGTAAAGTACCACCTGCTCAGAAATACGCTGCACGCAGCCACCTATAATATAGCAAACCCCATTGAGAAAATCACTCATGCGCTGCTGAGTGGCAACATCGACCTGCTGATAGTTGACAATAATGGAAATACTTGTTTTTAGGTAGTCAGCATAGGCCTGTACGTCGTCGAACCCTGTTGGTAAATCAACAATTACCTTCAAGTTACCTGATGATTGACTATGTACCTTCAACTTGGGACGACGTTCGTTTTCCTGCAATGTTTCTTTAGCAGCCGGTACGTCCGACCTGTCTAATGCCACAGCTTGATCATCAACCGGTATTAAAAAATTAGTTAATTTATCAATTAATCCAAGGGCCATCATTAATTGCCTCCCCATAGGATATTACTCCATTTTTTGGGATATTCGACAATGATTATGCTAATTCCTGCCAGATCAAGGCGAAAAATCCTAGTATAAATAAAATAGAGCAAAAACTCCTAGTAAGTCAGGACTTTTATACTAGCAAAAGACAAAATCTGCTGCAGTAACCAAAAAAGACCACGTCTGTAGTCTTTTTTGGTGGAGAATGAAACTAAAATTTATAGTTTGCACCAAAGCCCATACCTTTTGCTTTAATACCTAAATCATTGTTTTCAAAACTACGGTACCCTGCATCAAGTGTTACATTGCTTCCTACACCGTAAGTTAAACCGGCTTTCCAGTCTTGGACATTTTCAGAGCGGATATAGGATGCATAACTGTCTACCTTGTTGGCAACGGCTCCTTTATAAGCGACACCGGCAAACATTTCGCTAGTTGAAACAGCGTCATTACTTGCTTTAAGCTCAGATTTTACATTACCAACAGAAACAGCAATATTTTTATTCAATTTATACTGCAGCCCGATTTCGGTGGAATTCAGATTCATATCATTAAAGTAGCCATAAGCGGGGGAATAGAAGGTTTGCGACTCAGAATTCAGATAGTCACCGGTAATAGCAAGTTTATCGCTTAAACCATAGGCAGCCTGAAAATTATTATTTTTTAGCTTGCCCATGTCACCAAGGACGTCCACACTGCTCTCTAGATTATAATGAGAATAACCAATCTCTCCCTGCCCTGCGGCTGTATCGATACCTGGTACACTTGCAAAAGCCGTACCGGCCAGTGTAAGAGAAGCAAGCATGGTTGTCAGGATCAGTTTTTTCATGGGTAATCTTCCTCCTCAAAATTTGTATACAAGGTTGTTGTGTAACTGGCTATACCGATAGTATACTATTCGTTTTTTTGTTTTTATTTAGAATGCCTTTGGAATTATTTGTAAATATACAGTGATAACTAAAAAGACGTAACCCGGAGCAGGACAAAGACTTACACTAAACGAAAAATAACTAGGTATACATACACCGCAACAGATAATTACTAATATTTTCGGAGGTTACCAACATCATGTTTAAATTTCTTTCTCAGCGCCACTTGCCGGATATTAAATCCCGCGAATGGCTCCGCTACATCGGTCCGGGAATTTTAGTAACAGTTGGCTTTATTGACCCGGGGAATTGGGCTGCCAATATGGCAGCAGGCTCAGATTATGGCTATACGTTATTGTGGATGGTAACCCTCTCAACAATTATGCTGATTATCCTTCAGCATAATGTGGCCCACCTTGGCATCGTGACAGGATACTGCCTCTCTGAAGCGGCTACACTATACCTTTCCCCCTGGTTGTCGCGCCTGGCTTTGCTCTCGGCGCTAGGAGCCTCTATAGCCACTGCTTTGGCAGAAATACTAGGCATGGCCATTGCCCTCAAAATATTGCTTAATCTGCCGCTGGCGGCCGGCTCAGTCATAGCGGCACTGACCTCAGGCCTGTTGCTGTGGAGCAGTTCCTACAGACGTTTGGAACGGTGGATTATTGGCTTCGTGTCATTGATCGGCCTGTCATTCGTATATGAGCTTACTTTGGTCAATATCGATTGGATACAAGCGGTAGAGGGCTGGGTGACACCACAGGTCCCGGATGGCTCTTTGATGATTATCATGAGTGTTTTAGGGGCTGTAGTAATGCCCCATAACCTGTTTCTCCACTCAGAGATCATTCAAAGCCGCCAGTGGAATCTGGAAGATGATGCCGTCATCAAGAAGCAACTAAATTACGAATTCCTTGATACATTGTTTTCCATGATTATCGGCTGGGCTATCAACAGTGCCATGATTCTAATTGCTGCAGTTACATTTTTCCAGCACCAAATCCATGTTGAAACCCTGGAGCAGGCCGGCGATATGCTTACCCCCATACTTGGTAATACTGCTTCAGTTGTATTCGCTTTCGCGCTATTATTTGCCGGCATATCCTCAACAAGCACGGCAGGTATGGCAGGTGGCAGCATTTTCGCCGGCATGTTCCGTGAGCCCTATAACATTAAGGATCAACACACCCGCATAGGTGTCTTAATCACTTATGTTGCTGCAGTCCTTTGCATCTTTCTTATTTCCAATCCCTTTAAGGGGCTTGTCATATCCCAAATGCTCCTCAGCATTCAATTACCTGTAACAATTTTTTTACAGATCTATTTGACCTCATCCACTAAAGTTATGGGCAAATATGCCAACACTAAACTTCAGAACCTGCTGTTACTTACGATCGGTGTGATTGTTAGCCTGCTCAATATCTGGCTGTTCATTGATCAAATCTATAATTAAAGGTATCTGGCCATACTCAAAAAAAGCTCGTGTTCAGCACTTTTTAATGCTGAACACGAGCTTTTTAATACAACAGCGTGTGCTTACTTAACAAGTTTAGAGATTGTTTTAAAAGCGTCTGTTCCGGCTTGACGGCAAAGCTCAAACAGAATAGACTCTACAGTCGTCAAAACAGCACCTTCAAACTCCATCCTCCGTAAAGAAATCTCATAATCACGTTCGGTGCGGGAACCGATAGCATCTGTCACCACAACAGGCACAAACCCATGATGTTTCAGATCAATAACTGTTTGCAAAACACAAATATGCGCCTCAATACCGGCAATAATGATATTTCTTCTGCCTGTTCCATGTAATTGGGCCAGGAGATGCTCACTACCACAACAACTAAACGTCGTTTTATCCCAATACCCGGTAGTGAAGTAAGGACGCACTACCTCAATTGTATCGCCAAGTCCCCGGGGATACTGCCGGGCAGCCATCATTGGGATATCCAGGGACTTTACACCTTCCAACAAAGTTACAGTTTTTTGAGATAATTCTTTATTGTTTTTGATATGGGGAAATAATTTTTCTTGAATATCCACTACCAATAACAACGAATTTTCTTTTTCAATTCTCATTTTTTCTTACTCCTTTCGACATATAATTCCCCACATTGAGCGAAATTGAGGAAACGAGATTGCCACGTTCTTTAGAACGTGAAGCAATCTCGCTTCTGGCTTACGCTATTATTGGGATTCTTTTTTCCGTTCGCGTCCGCGCAGATGCCTGTCCAGAGTTGCTTTGCGCAGGCGGGTGCTTTGCGGCGTAACTTCCACTACTTCATCTTCGTTAATATATTCAAGCGCCTGTTCAAGGCTCAAAATCCGTGGTGGTGTCAGACGGACAGCGTCATCAGTACCACTGGCCCGCATATTGGTAACATGTTTTTTCTTGCAGGGGTTAACATCCATATCCATCTCACGGGCGTTTTCTCCCACAATCATCCCCTGATACACAGATTGTCCAGGTACAACAAACATAATGCCCCGATCCTGAATACTGCTGATGCCATAACCAGTAGTTTCGCCAGCTTCAAAGGCCACAAGCGCACCCCGGGTACGACCGGGAATATCCCCCTTGTACGGTACATAACCATGGAATACATGGTGCATGATCCCATTGCCTTTTGTATTGGTCAGAAACTCTGATCTAAAACCAATCAGGCCCCGGGCTGGAACAATAAATTCCATCCGTAAGTATCCGGCCAGTTCTACCATATTGACAAGCTCGGCCCGCCGGGTTCCCAGCGATTCCATGACTGCCCCCATAAATTCCTGTGGCACATCAATTGTCAAAAATTCCATCGGTTCGCAGCGCTTACCGTTAATTTGTTTATAAATTACCTGAGGTTTACCGATTTGCAGCTCATAGCCTTCACGCCGCATTGTCTCAATCAAGATCGATAAATGCAGTTCGCCCCGGCCAGCCACTTCAAAAGAGTCGGCACTGTCTGTCTCACTTACCCGCAAGCTGACATTAGTTTCTGCTTCACGGAACAGACGGTCACGAACGTGGCGGGAGGTAACAAATTGACCCTCACGCCCGGCAAACGGGCTGGTATTTACGGCAAACACCATCGACAGCGTTGGCTCGTCAATTCTAATGGTCGGTAATGCTTCTGGGTTCTCGGTATCTGCCACGGTATCGCCGATATTGACTGATTCAAGGCCAATCATAGCAATGATGTCGCCTAACGCCGCATCTTTAACCTCAGTGCGCTTTAAGCCTTCATATATGTACACCTTACCGATTCTGGCCTTAGTTTCTGTCTCGCCGTTAAGAATGATGACATTCTGCCCGCCAGCAATACGGCCTCTAACAACCCGGCCAATAGCAATACGGCCAACATAATCATCATAGTCAAGGGTAGTGATCATAACCTGAAGCGGCCCATCAATCTCTCCCCTCGGGGCGGGTATTGTTTTCTCAATACATTCAAACAGTGGTTGCAGATTATCGCTATCGTCAGCCATCGCCATTTTAGCAACACCCTCCCGGGCTGCAGCATACACAACCGGGAAGTCAAGCTGCTCATCATTGGCTTCAAGCTCAATGAACAGTTCCAGCACTTCATCAACAACATCTTCTACCCGTTGGTCCGGGCGATCAATTTTATTAATAACTACAATGGGTTTAAGTTTTTGTTCCAGTGCTTTTCTTAGCACGTATTTAGTCTGCGGCATTGGACCTTCAAAAGCATCTACTAACAGCAGTACGCCATCAACCATGTTAAGTACCCGCTCAACCTCACCACCAAAATCAGCGTGGCCGGGGGTATCTACAATGTTAATTTTTGTTTCTTTATACATTACTGCAGTGTTTTTGGACAAGATGGTAATGCCCCGCTCGCGTTCAAGATCATTTGAATCCATTACGCGTTCAGCTACATGCTCATTGGCACGGAAAACATTGCTTTGTTTAAGCATGGCGTCTACTAGAGTTGTTTTGCCATGGTCGACGTGGGCTATAATGGCAATATTACGTAAGTCTTTGCGTTCCATATAAAATGATTGTCCTCCCTATAATGAACAAAAGGATGCTATTTTGCACCCTTTTGTAGTGTCATGCACAATTCACTATATTATACCAGTTCCCATATGTCAAATTAAATTTTATTTTTCCCCTATTTTCAGGACGACAAATCATTCAGCATCTTTTTAGTAAATGCCCGAATCTTATCAGCACGACTGAGCGCATCCGGGAGTTTTCCTGCGTTTGTAGCCACCGTGTCTTCGAGCTTCAGGCGCAATTCGGCATATTCTCTTTCCATATCGGCCAAATAATCTCTAAGCTGCTGTACTGCGGGTTCAACAGCAATTATTGCTGTTGGCTCAATCTTCCATTCACGTCCGGCGATCGCCACTGAATCGCCATAACGCGGAATATATGTGGGAATTCCAAATTTCTCATTAATAAGCTGGGCAAAGGGTTCTGCCATCTCTTGTTCGCCATGTACAATAAAGATATTGGCCGGTTTGGTTTCAAATTTACCCAACCAGGTCATCAGTTGATCCTGGTCCGCATGGGCTGAAAAACCATCCAAATTGTAGATTTTGGCCTTAACACTGATCTCCTCGCCCATAATTTTTACTTTCTTGACACCCTCTAACAAGCGCCGCCCCATACTTCCCTGCGCCTGATAGCCAACAAATAGAACCGAGCTCTCCGGCCGCCATAAATTATGTTTCAAGTGGTGAAGAACCCGCCCGGCATCAGCCATGCCGCTGGCAGAGATAATGATGGCCGGTCGCCCCAGTTTATTAATAGCCTTAGACTCATCAGACGTCTTGGTGTAAGTCAATTGTGGCAGGCGGAGCGGGTGGTCATGATCCTTGTAGAGCATGTCATACGCTTCACTATCATATTCCTGCGAGTTTTTCAAAAATATATCTGTCGCAGAAATGGCCAGCGGGCTGTCGATAATTACCGGAATATCCGGAATCAAGCCACCTTTAAATAAAGTATGCAGATGATATAGCAGCGTTTGTGTGCGGCCTACTGCAAATGAGGGTATGATTAGATTGCCGCCCTTTGCCACTGTGTCATTTATATATGTTGCCAGCAACTCAACTGGATCGCTGGGATCATGCTTACGGGCCCCGTAGGTTGACTCAACAACAACATAGTCGGCATGGGCAATCTTGACCGGGTCCTTGATAATAGGCTGGTCGGGCTGGCCCAAATCACCGGAAAATAAAAATTTAGCTGTTTCGCCGTTTTCAGTCAGCCAAATTTCCACCATCGATGATCCAAGTATATGACCGGCATCCCGAAATGAAATCGTAATTTCATCTGAAAGTTTTACCTCAGCGTCATAGGACACCGGAGAAAACTGTTGGAGGCAGGCATAGGCTTCATCAACAGTGTAGAGCGGCTCTACTGCTTTATAACCGGCACGTTGTCCTTTGCGATTAGCAATCTCGGCATCAAACTCTTGAATGTGACCGCTGTCAGGCAGCATAATACTGCACAGTTCAGCTGTTACCTTGGTGGCATAAATAGGCCCTTTAAAACCTGATTTGCACAATCGGGGTATCAGTCCGCTATGATCAATATGGGCGTGGGTCAAGAATACCCCGTCAATATCGGCAGGGTTATAGCTGAATGGTCTTCTGTTTAGCGCAACAATCGCTTTTGATCCTTGAAACATACCGCAGTCAACCAGATACTTTTTTGACCCAATCTCTAAAAGGTAGGAAGATCCGGTTACCATTCCGGCTGCCCCCAAAAAAGTTAAACGCATATATTTGGCTCCTTTTTTCACCATTATTCCAATGAGAAGTTTGTCACAACTGTTGAATTTTAGAAACCCTTATAATTTTCTAAATTCTACATACCCATCTGTTTTCCTGCAAAGATAAGCAAAAACCGGAGCGTACGCTCCGGTTTTCGCTATTATGAGTAATATTATTCTTCACCCAATACTCGTACTTCCGGATGCAGCGAAATACCAAACTGCTTATAAACACCATCCTGCACTTTGCTAATGAGCGCCAGTACATCCTGAGCCGTTGCCCCGCCTGCATTAATAATAAAACCGGCGTGCTTTGTGGAAACTTGCGCACCACCAACACTTACCCCTTTAAGACCTGCCTGCTCAATCAGTGTTCCTGCAAAATAACCCTGGGGTCGTTTAAAGGTACTGCCGGCACTGGGCATTTCCAGCGGTTGCTTGCTTTCCCGCTTGGTTGTGTAATCATCAAGCAAACCACGAATAGAGTTGTCTTCGCCCACAGATAACCCTAATTCCACTTCACAGACAAAACAGTCATTTTCCTGAAATACACTGTGCCGGTAGCCGAATTCAAGCTCTTCCCCCGTAAAACGCCTGAGTTCACCGCTTGCACATACCGCGGTAACCGCTTGCACTACCTGACTCATCTCCCCTTCGTAAGCGCCGGCATTCATAAATACCGCACCGCCGATACTGCCGGGGATGCCAATGGCAAACTCAAACCCTGTCAAATTATTTCTTGCAGCATATTTTGATACATCTGCCAATAGCGCCCCTGCCCCCGCAGACAGAGTACTGCCGCGGTGCCTGATATAGCCCATTTCCGGACCGAACTTAACAACAAGGCCGCGGATGCCGCGGTCTAACACCAGCACATTAGAACCGTTGCCAAGTACAGTAACAGGCACCTCATATTGTTTGGCTGTATCCAGCACCGCAGCTACTTCCTGAACAGTTGCAGGCAGTGCCAGGTAATCTGCCGGACCGCCGATTTTAAAGGTAGTGTGTTTGGACATAGGTTCATCAACAAGCAGCCTTTCCGGGGGAATAGCTTTTTCTAATTCGGCAGCAAACTCCACAGGCCGTCTAACCAACATCTCATTCTTTGCCAAATAAATCCATTCCTTCGGCGACCGCATCGCCAATTATTTTGTAAATATCAGCAGCGATTTGCTGAAAACGCATATGGGCATGGATAAAGTCCCGAGCCTTCGGATTAAGTACAATAAGTTCATACATCTTTTGCAGCTCTGCTGACTTCTCTTTATCTTCAGGATTACCGGCCATTAATTCATACTCGGCAGCCAGCTTTTTTTTGAAAAAATCCTGTACCATCTTTTTACTTGTTGGATCACTGTCAAGCTGCTTTTTTGTATTCAAAAATGCCTGGTATTCCTCAGAACCTCTTAATGCCCTGCCCAGTTCATGGGCTTTGTCATGTACACTCATTGCCAATTCCTCCAGTTATTCACCATCTATCTTATGCGTGAAATATTGTGCTTATACGATTAAAAATCTTTTTTCAACAGACCTTTATAAAAATCCTGCATTGTTATGGCATCCTGAGCCTGAGTACCGGCAGACTCACAGATAATCCGGGGCGTATAACCCCGCTCAGCAATAACTGCAAGCAGTGGCTCATGGGGCGGTCCATAGGGATCAGCAAACGTCCAGTGACGCCGCTCGCCAGCTTTGGTAAACTCAATCCGGCTAAAATGGATATGCAGATTCTGAGCAGCCCCGGCTCCCAGCGTTTCGGCTATTTTATCAAATACAGCGGCAAACTCCTGACTTGTCGTATACTGCCCGCCTGTCACGGCATGCAAGTGACCGAAATCCACAGCCGGGCGTACCCTATCAGATAACTTGCATAGCTCAAGCACCTCGTCAACTGACCCCAGTTGATTTTGTTTCCCCATAGTCTCAGGCAACAGTAGCGGCCCTGTCAAGCCCAGGCACTCAGCCTGCTCCAGTACTTGCGCAAACAGACGTTTAGACCTCTCCATTGCCTGCCGGCGGTCTCCCCCCTTGCCGGGACCGCCGATGTGAAATACAAGCCTATCGGCGCCCATCCATTTTGCCACCTCCAGCGACCGCTGAAAATGCTTCAGGGTATTAGCGGCGATGGTTTCATCTTCGGTAGCAAGGCTTATAAAATAGGGCGCGTGGATGCTAAGCTTAACATCGTAACAGGCGGCTTGTTCCCCCACCCGTTCAGCGGTAGCTTGACCGACATGTACCCCACGGCTGCATTGATATTCATAGGCTTTCAGGCTCAGGCCGCCCAGCCATTCCGGCATATCAGCCGAAGCCTTGTGCCCGGCCTCATAAAATGCGTCTGGATTGCCTGCCGGACCAAATTGTGCAAACATGTAATCACCATCCCTAAATTGGGGTTATCTGAGCCCCGGGAAATCTTGCTGCCGCAGCGCTTCGTAGACAACAACAGCCACAGCATTTGACAGATTCAGCGATCTGGCATCGTCAAGCATAGGAATACGAACACAATTTTCCGGATAATCTGCTAGTAATTCCTGCGGTAATCCGGCCGTTTCCTTACCAAACACCAATAGATCATTCACCTGATAAGTAATATCACTGTGACACTTATGGGCTTTTGTTGTATTAAAATAAAACTTATGCCCTTTATAAAGTTCAAGCACTTCAGCAAAATTCTCGTGAATATGTACTTTGACCAAATGCCAATAGTCAAGCCCTGCCCGTTTCAGATAACGGTCTTCAATAGAAAATCCAAGCGGTTTTATCAGATGTAATTCACAGCCGGTTGCCGCACATAGTCTGGCAATGTTGCCGGTATTGCCGGGAATTTCCGGTTCTACCAGTACAATATGCATCAAAATCACCTCAGTTATACAGTTTTTCCTGTTTACTTTGTTTGAAACAGATCAGATGTCAAAAGATCAAAGTAAAAGGTATTCTACACAAAAAATAAAAATCCTACCCGTTTTAGGTAGGATGTCAACAGTCATATTAATTTTGTCCAGTTTAGCCATGAATCAGACGGGGAACACAACGCACACAAACCCAGTCACTCTCACCCTTGCTCTTGATGGGGAGAAGTGGCCGCTCATGCTCCGTAATACCACACAACGAACACTTCATAGTTACGTTATATTCGGGTTTACCGGCAAGTGTTTTTTTGTGTTCATGCACAGCTTCCTCATCAAAAGCTATCGTTTCGCGGTCCTCTAACGTTAAAGCCCCGGTCGGGCACACCCCCAGGCAAAACCCAGCACCATCACATAACTCTTCGCGCCGTACCCGGGCCTTGCCATCAACAAGCTCAATTGCACCTTCCGCACAGGGGGACACACACTGGCCACAACCAGTACACAGTTCATCATTAATCTTAACAATCTTTCTGGTCACTTTATTCATTTTCCGCTCTCCTCTTTTTTCTATAGTATACCATATTCACCAAACCCTACAGTGATATGAATCACAGGTTACGCCGGTAATTAAGCAAATCAATAAAAGCCTCTAACCGAGTGACCACGCCAGCTTCTGCAGACTGCTCGTCAAATGCCAGGGAAAGGACCGGTATGCCATGATCATTACTGGTTTGATGCAGGATATTTTTTGCAATAACCTCAGGCATACAGGTAAACGGAAAAACATGCATAATACCGTCATACCCCTGTTTTGCCATCCCCACTGTAGCACCAATGCTTCTGAGACCATGCCCACCCACACCATGCCCAAGGTAGGGTGCGGCCGCTGTGGCAATTTCATGATGCTTAGCCACATAAGACTTATTTCTTAATAAATGTGTCCGGACATAATCAGTCAGAGACATTGTTCTGTGAACATGAGCCCCCATCCGGCCCAGCCGTTGTTCTAAATCCTGATTGACAAAGGCTTCCAGCATAACATAAATCTCGCCGACCAACCCGATCTGCAGTGCCACTTGTCCATTTTTCGCAACCTTAAGCAACCTTTCCTCGTAAATATCGCGAATGTCTGACAGATCCCGGGGATCAGAAGCAGCCTCTATTTCGGCGACAGCTTCCTGATAAACAACATCTGCTGTGCCTGTGAACTGTTCGGTGGCCCGTACCTCACGCAACACGTCCCCTAACATATCCAGCGCACTCATCTTGGCCCCGGCCAAGGTAAAAGCGCGATATACAGATGTCACCCCAGACTGCGGCGCCAACTGCCTGATTGCTTTAAAGACTTTAAAGACATCAGGTTCAATGGCTACCATAGTGAATTTGTAGCCAAGTTCTTTGAGGATTTCCTGCTGGACCTGGGCATAGTACCCTAGCCGGCATGGACCGACCCCGCCACAAGTAACAATAGTGTCAGCCCCGGCATCCAGGGCTTCAATATAATTGCCTAAGGTTACCTTAAGCGGCAGACAGGCTGTTTCCGGCGCATACCTTGCCCCTGTTTCCACTGTTTTCTTGCTGATGGGAGGAGGCGCCATTACGGTAAGCCCAAGGGTGCTTAACAGACTTTTCATAGTCACATAGAGTGGACCCATATGGGGAAAAGTGACAATCATCGGGAATTCCTCCGTTTGAGCATATCGGTAAACGCCTCGAGACGGGTAAGAAATCCGGCTTCAGCCGTATGTTCCTCAAGATTGAGCAGCATAAACGGTAATTTACTTTCCCCGGCTTTGCGCTTGATGATTTCACCAACCATCGAGTCAGGGCCACAGCTGAAGGAAGTCATAAAAATCAAACCATCGACAGCCTTGTCATTGATAAGTGCCAGCGCTGTGCCCACCAACTGGTGACAATATGACCAATAAATTTTTTTGTCAAGATCACGCGCCGCCAATTGCGCCTGACATGCCGGCACCTGGTCAGGCGTGATAACAGCCATGCCCATAGCCGTGAGTTTAGCCCTGGCATTCATGCTGATAAATTTATCCTGAATAAGATAAGAGTGTCCAATCAAGCCAATCCGTAAAGCAGTTGCAGGCAAGCCGTCAGTGCCTGTCATTACAGATTTCTTTACCCCCTCCTGCCGCCAGGCCCAATACCACGCGCCAAGGCTGGCGATCTTGCCCTGTCCCAGCCGATAGCCAATACTGATAACCGAATCCACCAAACTGACCTGCCGTTGGCGGAGGCTGACAGGAGTATCAATAAGCTCTGGTACATTGCTAAGATTACTGCGAATAAGGTCAGGCAAGCCCATCATTTTGGGACAGGTATACATCTGGCGGGCAACGCTCACAATACGCGGCACAAACAGACAGTCGGCCTTACCTGCCAGACTGGCGGCATGGCCGACATATACCTTTAGCGGCAAACATACTTCATCAAGCATTCCACCGGTGGTAAGCATCTTTTGGGTGGTTTCATCTGATACAACTACCTGGGCGCCGAGGGCCTCAAAGAAATGCTGCCACAGGTTCCCATACTCATAGTATAACAGACCACGCGGTACCCCAATGCGTACAGTTTCCAACAGACTAGTCCTCCCTAGCAACCCCATTTACCGCAGCGGTCACCCCAGCGTGCGGCCAATTGATTGTTTACACTGATTTCAACGACTTCGCACATATTGGGACAGCCATCACATTCAAAGCTTCGCGGCAGATAGGTATAGTCAACGATCTCAAACCCCCGGAAGGCGGTTGGTTTGCTAGTTATGGCTTCCCTGGCTAAGAGGGCAGCACCAAGCGCGCCCATAACATCGTAATAGGGTGGTATAATCACCTGACAGCCCAATACCTCTTCAAATGCCCGTTTCATTCCCTGATTGGCTGCCACTCCGCCCTGGAATAATACCGGCCCTTTAATGTCTTTGCCTTTGCCGACGTTATTGACATAGTTGCGTGCCAGCGCCTGACATAATCCGTTTACTATATCGCAGATCTGATGACCGGCCTGCTGTTTGTGAATCATATCCGATTCGGCAAAAACTGCGCAGCGCCCTGCTACTCTGACCGGAGTTGTTGACGCCAACGCCTTACTGCCAAATTCTTCTATTGATATATTAAGCCTTGCTGCCTGTTGATCAAGAAATGAACCTGTTCCCGCCGCGCAAACTGTATTCATCGCAAAATCAATGACAACGCCGTCACGAATAATAATCAGCTTAGAATCTTGACCGCCAATCTCTACTACTGTTTTGACATCAGGCGCAACATGCATAGCGGCAACGGCATGGGCTGTTATTTCATTTTTTATAACATCGGCCCCCACCATTACACCGGCTAACTGGCGTCCGCTGCCTGTTGTGCCTACTGCCTTTACCTCAAGCTCCTGGTTGCGCTCTTTTATTGTTTTAAGCCCCTGCTGCACAGCCATAATCGGTTGTCCCTGGGTTCTTACATAAAGGCTGTCAAATACTTGTCCACTGGTATTCAATACGGCAATGTTAGTGCTTACCGAGCCAACATCAATACCCATGTAGCAGTCTAAACGCTGCGGCAAAACCATCCCTCCATTAATTTGGTATACATTGGTATTATCACCTGTCTTAGCAAAGATATACTCGTGCTGCTTGAATCATACACATATAGAAGACAACAGTAACAAATGCTAAAAAGGGAGGATGAAAATGGCTGGAAAAATTAAACATATGTTTGCTGGTGGTAATACACCCCAAGGCTTTTTCTCCTATTACGATTACATAATACCTATTGATGCTGTGCGAATCTTCTTACTGAAAGGCGGACCCGGTACCGGTAAGTCGACTTTTATAAAAAAGATTGGCCAGGAAATGCTCGAACGCGGATTTTCTGTCGAATACCATCACTGTTCGAGTGATCCGAACTCTTTGGACGCCCTGGTCATACCGGTTCTTAGCATCGCCCTCATAGATGGTACCGCCCCTCATATTGTCGATCCTAAGCACCCAGGCTGTGTTGACGAAATCCTTAACCTGGGTGAATACTGGAATGAGAGTAATCTGGTAAACAATAAATCCAGCATTTTAGCTTGTACTAAAGAAATCAGCAACTGCTGCCAGCGTGCCTACCGTATGCTGAGAGCTGCCAAAGCGGTATATGACGACTGGGAAGCCGCCAATAACGAAGCTCTCAATTATAAACTTGCCAACCAAAAAGCGGCTGATCTTATCGAAAAGCTTTTTACCAACGTAAACACTGTAGGCCACGGCAAAAACCGTAAACTGTTTGCTTCTGCCATCACCGCGGCTGGCCCGGTAAATTATATTGATTCAATCGTAGTTGATCTGTCATCCCGTTGTGTTTTAACAGGATCTCCCGGCACAGGCAAAGCCACACTGCTGGCTAAGGTGGCTGATACTGCCATAGCCAAAGGGCTGGATATTGAAACCTATCATTGCCCGCTTGATCCGCTTAAGGTGGAACACGTAATCATACCAGCGTTAAGCACAGCGCTTATTACCTCTGTCCCGCCACACAATCAGCCCACCTACGGCGCCACAGCCGTTATCGACATGAATGATTGTCTTGACCAGCAAATCATTCATCATTTAGAACCTGTAACCGATTATGATCGCACTGCGTTTTGGGAGCTTTTTAGCAAGGCTGGGATGTATATCAAGGATGCTAAAAAACTACAGGATCAGCTTGAAACTTATTATGCTCCCAATATTAATTTTAATGGTGCTGATACCCTTAGAGACAAGACATTGGCAAGAATACTAACCATGCAACAAAATAACAAATGAAAATTCCGCAAATATTATAAAATTAATTATATTCATTTTCCACTAGATCATGTATAATCATAACAAGATGTATGGGTCTGAGACATGGTGGCAAACCGCCTTGTCAAGGATACTAAATTTGTTGCCAGTCTAAAAGCAAGGGCTGAAGCCTACGCTCAGGAAGATGGAGGGAACAACTATGGCTAAACGTATTGGTGTAATCGGCATCGTGATCGATGATCCCAAGTGTATTGTTGACAAAGTTAATGGTATCCTTAGCGATTACAGCAAAATTATTATTGGCCGTATGGGTATTCCCCGGCATGATGCAGAGATCAGCGTTATTGCCCTGATTATTGAGGGCACCACTGATGAAGTGGGCGCGCTTACCGGCAAACTTGGCAACCTTCCCGGCGTTACTGTCAAATCGGCCCTTACTGCCAGAGAAGCGGCAGCCAAAGGGGAGAAAAAAAATGATTGACAACGCTCAACGTACCTCTGATGC